>JAESRM010000059.1 GCA_016764635.1 Planctomycetota bacterium | reverse complement strand
GCGCGGCCGTGAGCCTGCACGAAATGGAAGGTTTTGTGCAGGGCGAGCCCGGCACATCCTTTGTGTTGCACAAGATCGATCGGGTGCTTTTGAGCGGTGTGCAATGCTTGGTCAAGCGCACTGGCTACGGTTCCCTTCCGGCCGAGATCACGGTCGTACCCCACGACCACGGTATGCTGCTCAGTCGCTCCGGCGAGATGAACAATACCGAATCTAGTCCAGTTCAGTGGGTCTTCACAGCCACTCCCCGGCTGGTGGCTGGTGGCGTGAGCACTATGGGAGGCTCCGGGTACTTGGCACGTAGTTTGGAGTTCAAGGATCCCGCGGTTACCGATCTTGTGCTTGGCAGCGGTTCGGATTTGATCCGCATCTCCTTTGACATGCCCGTGTCGGTCTCTGGCGGAGCGCGGTCGGGAAGTTATCGCTTCACTATCCAGACGTCAGATGCCGTGGATGTGTTGATCAAGACCGAGTTTGGAGACGAGCTCAAGGCGGCGGTGGCTTTGTCAGCCAGCGCGCAAACGGCGACCCGCGAGGGGCGCGTGGGCGAGGCCTTGGGCCTGTGGAAGCAGCTCTTGGACCGTTACCCCTACGAGGCGAGCGACGTGAAGACGGCCGATACAGCGCGTAGCACCCTGCTGCGTGACGGACGCTCGCAAATCAAGACCCTGCGCGGGGAGCTGGAGCGTGCGCGCTTCTTCCAACTGCGCAACGGTTTTGAGGATTGCTGGCAAGAGGCTTCACGCTTGAAAACACGCTACGCGGGCAGCGAATTGGAAGCCCCGCTGGGTGATATTTTGAATGACATCCGAGTGGCCAGGGAGCAATTCCCTGAAGAGGCGAAGTTGGGTCAGGGCTACAAAGAAGCCTTGGTCCATGTCCTGCGCAAGCGAGGAGCTGTGGAACTGGCTTCCAAGGCGCAGGCGACTGGAACCCCGAACAACACCCAACAAGGAAACTGATCCATGGCTAGGCAGGCGACAGGAATCGACATTGGCCGGAGCACGGTCAAGGCCATCAAGGGCTTCTTGAAAGGCAGCACGTTCCATGTGACCGATTTTCGGTTGCACGAGGCGGGCGGCCAATCCATAGGGGACCGCTGGCAGGAATTGGGTGAGGATCTCACGCTCTCCCATGCCCGCGTGGGACTCTCCGGCAAGGACGTGAACATTCGCTACACGCGCGTGCCGCGCGTGCCCGATTGGCAGCTGCGCAAATTGATGCGCTTCGAGGTGGCCGAGATTGGCGAGACCTCAGGCGAGGGCGTGGCCAGCGACTTCAACCTGTTGCCCGACATGCCGGAAGCCGGCGGCGAGGACATCGTGCTGCTTTCCATGGCGCGCGAATCTTTGCTGGAGGAGCACCTTGAAGGCGCCGCCCATCTGAAAGGGCGCGTGGAATCCTTCGCCCCGACCGCGGTCGCTATCTACAACTCGTGGCTGCGCTATGGCGTGGTCCAGGACGACACGGTTTTGATTGCGGACATCGGCAGCGACAACATGGACGTGGCCATCGTGCGCGGTCCTGACCTGCTGTTCGCGCGCAACCTGTCCGGGGGAGGCGACCTGTTCGACCAGGCCATCGCCGCCCAGTTGGGGGTCTCCAAGGCGCAAGCCCAGAAGCTCAAGATTGAACATGCCAACCTGATGCCTGGGGCCAGGGCGGCGAGTCCGAACGCGGAGCGCGTGAACCGGGCCATTCAGGGGGCGGCGGGTCAGATCCTCTCCTTGTTGCAGTCGGCGATCCTCTTCTGCAAGACGCAGATTCGCATCGGTGGGCTCAAGGTCGATCGCATTCAGCTATGCGGTGGTGCGGCGGGCATGGAAGGTCTGTGCGAGCATCTTTCGCGCAGCATGAACGTGCCGGTGGAGCGCTTCGATCCGTTCGGGGTTGTCGACCTTTCGGCCCTCCCTGAAGATCAGGCCCAGGCCCTGGACGATTATCGCTTGGAGGCGGTCGCGGCCCTTGGCTTGGCCACCATGGGCGCCAGCGAGGACAGCTATTCCTTGGAAATCCTGCCCGCCAATCTGGCGGCAAAGCGAGACTTCTGGGGTGGCAAGATCTTCTTGATCGCGGCCGCTCTGATGGCGGTGTGTTACCTGGCGTGGTTTACCATGGAGGCCAAGAAGCAAGGCGAGACCGCCGAGGCTCAGGTGCGCTTGTTGAAGGGGCGCCTACGCAAAGCGCGCAGCGCGAATGTGCGAACGCGAGAGCTGCTCGACGAGAATGCGCGCCTGACCGAAACCGTTCACGAACTGTACTGGTCGGCGGGTTTGGGCATGCAGGCGGAGCAGGGCCTTGGATTCTTTGCGAAGGGCTTGCCCGATGACTTCTGGTTGACCCAAATCGATGTTTCGCGGGGGTCCGACGAGGAGTTGGGCATCGCTCGCGAAACCGGCGAGCGGCCGATCTTGGTCGCCAAAGGGCGTGCGCGGGACAGCGCCGTTTCACCCGCTGCTCAGCATCGCGAGATGATCGCCGCACTGCAATCCGAATTCCCCTCGGCGCAGGTCAACCACTCGGTGGACCGCACCAGCTTCGGCGTGGACTTTACTTTCTTTGCGGATGAGCCCGAGGCTCTGGACGCTGACACCGAATCGCAAGAATAGGGCAGGAACAAACAACCATGAATCTCTCAGACTATTGGCAAGAGAACAAGCGCTTCGTGACCACCGTGGTGGGCGGGGTGCTCGTGTTCTTTGTGGCCTATTGGATGTTGTCCGGCTCCTATGGCGGGCAAGCCCTGGCGGCCAAGCGACAGTTGAGCAAACTGCGCGCGGAACTCAAGGACCCCATGTTCACCGCACTGGATCGTGATGTGGCGGAACAAGAAAACGAGGACCTGCGCGCGGCCTTGCAAGCGCTCTCRGAGCGTACGGCATTCGTACCCCGCGAGGAGTTCCGTTGGATCCCGGGGGCCGATTCGGCCAGCAACCTGTACTTCCAAAGGGTGGCCGAAGTTCGCGAGCGTTTGCGCCGGTTGGCCAGTCGCTCCCGGGCGCGCTTGCCCGAAGGCTTGGACCTGGAGCCGCTGATGACTAACGATTCGAACACCATCGAACGCCATTTGGATGCCCTCGACTTGGTGGAGCGCGTGATCACCGAAGCGTTGGGCAACGGCATCGAATCGATCGACCGCATCCGGGTCGAACTGGATCCGAATTTTAGAAGCAAGCAGGGTCTTGGAACCGTGGAACGCACCCAGGTGCAGTTCGACATGACCGGACCCTCCGAGAGCGTGACCGCCACGCTGCWCGCCACCCAGGGCGACGCCTACGGGAACCCCGTGGTTCTCGATTCCGTCCTGGCCAAAACCCCGCGTCGAAACGCGGGCAAAGTGAAGCTGAACCTGGTGTGTAGCGCCATACGCCTCCACGAAACCCACGCGCAGGACGACCTGGAGTAGCCCCATGAAAGTCAATCAGCATCAAACCGTTTTCGTTTGCGCCGGCCTCTTCCTCGCCTGGTGGGTGTGGCTGGATAGCTCCCAGAGCACGCCGCGTGGTTCGCGGGGCAGCAAGTCTACCCCCGAGTTGATCAGTTATCCTGCGCCCGACCTGGGAGCCTTGCAGGGGGCGAGGGTGGATCCTTCCAGCCTTTCCCGCGACCTCTTTTCGCCCCCGCGCGATACCCAGCCCCTGGCCAAGTTGGGATTTGCAATGCCGCCCGTCGAGGCGCTGGCCGTTCTAGCACCGCCCGCTTCGGGAGGACCGGATACCCGGGCCATGGCGCCCTTCTTGCGCCGCACACCCGTCTCCACTTTTGTTCCGGGTCTGTTCGCTGAGACCGGTGCGGACCTGGTCAGTGGGGAGATGGGCGCCGTGCTCGAAGGCCACGTGGGCACTGAGGAGCTGGCGGAGCTGAAAGAAGCTGCCGAGGACAATCTGACGCGCGCCATGGAAATCTTGGCGGGCGTGGATTCGCCTGAAGCGCAGCGCGCCATGTCCCAGATCCGCTCGATGGTGGATGGCACGGGTTTGGAGTTGGACTTGCCGGAGATGACAGCGGGCGAGCGCATCGTCAGCTATCGGGCACTCTATGATTGGATTCAGATGCCCACCCAGCGTTTTGGGCGCATCGTGAACGCGGACCGTTTCCGATTGAAGCAGCGGGTGGAAGAGGCCTTGCTCTTCGTCGAGATCGATCCCGAGACCGGTTCCGAGTTGTTCCCGGGCCAGGCTCCGATTCCCTACGAGCGCCAGCGTTTGGTGGACTTTGGCTTCGCCGGAACCCTGGTCAATGAATTGGCCTTGGCGCGCGTGGCCCTGGGCGACGAGATCCGCCCTTCTAATCAAACCCGAGCTTTGGAATTGGCCACTCGCTGCCTAGCCAGTCGCGATGGAGCCGAAGGATCCTTGGACATGGCGGAGGAACTCTGCCAGAAGGTGGTGGCCCTTGAAAAGGGCGAGCACCTGGAAGGGCGCTTGCTGTTGGCCCAGGTTTACGAAGCGCGCTTCTCTTTTGAAGAGGCCTTTGGGGTTTACAACGCATTGAAGGCGCAGCCCGCATTCGCCGTTCAGCCGGGAGTTTGGGTGGCCATGGGACACCTGTACCACAAGCTGGGCATGCGCGCTGAAGCCAGCTCCGCGTACTTGCGCGCCTTGGAATTGGACCGCTCCAACGCCCACGCGCATCACTTGTTGGGCAGATTGTTGCTCGACCAGGGGCATGCCGGGGAAGCACTGCCGCACCTTCAGCAGGCCGAGCAATTCGAACCCCGCGGTGTGCAGGCCAAGCAGGCACGGCTGGCGATTCGTTTGGACCATGGGCGCGCCCTCTTGACCTTGGGTCGAGGGACGGTGGCCATGCAAGCCTTCCAGCGTGCACTGAACTTGGATCCTTCCTCGGCACATGCCCGGGCCGGATTGCTGCAAGCCGCACGTTTGTATCCGGCAGGGGAGCGGTCGGACGCGCTTGAAACCGCCAGTGGTGGCGCGAGCGACGTAATCCTCGAAGCCAACTTCGACTTGAGTTTGGTGCGCGGATTGACCGCCATCGAACTTGGTTCCTGGGCCGTGGCCCGACGTCAATTGGAATTGGCGGGTCAGCTGGATCCCTTCCGCAGCCACCTATCCCTGGCCGGTTTGGCATTCCTAGCGGAGCAGACCGGGCATCCTGACCGGGCCTTGGAATACTTGGATCAAGCCCTTGAGGTGTACCCTCCGTTCGCTTGGGCCCACTACACCCGCGCACGGATTTTGACGGCACAGGATGATTTGACCGGAGCCCAAGATTCCCTGCGCACGGCCCTGGAATTGGAGTTGGACTTCCCTGACGCATTGGTCGCCATGGCGGTCTTGGAACGCAAGCGTTCCGAGTTCGACGGGGCTGGCCGTTACCTGGAGCGCGCCCTGCAGCGCGAGCCGGGCAATGCTTCCTGGTGGACCCTGGAGGGCTTCAATGCCTACGACGAAGGGGACTTCGATGGGGGCCGCGCGGCCTTCTTGAGGGCTCTGGAGATCGACGGGGCTTCCGCGGCAGCCGGCATGGGCGAAGCCTGGTGGCACTACGCTGCGGGCGATAGCGAAGAATCCATCACGCGCATGGGGGAGTGGGTCGAAAAGCGCCGCATGTTCGGCGAGACCGATCCTTATGTGATGTACGCGAGCGCGCAATCGGAGCGCATAGTGGACCATGATGCGAAGGAGGTCTGGACGGACCGCTTCGAGCGGCGCCCGGGGCGCATCGGCAATGGTTGGTCGGTCAAGGAGGGCGTGGGTCCCCTGGTCGAACTGCGCGATGGTGCGGTCAGCATCCAGGGTCTGTTCACGGGTTCGGGTCGCACTCGCATCTATAATGAACTGTCCGCGGACGCCTTCATCTCGATGGAAGCCAATATCACGATCGGCCAGGAGCACCGCGGAAGCCAGGTGGGGTTCTTCCTCGCTCGCGAACGCACGGGTCACAGCGGCGACGTGGTCGTGCAGTCAGAGGTTTCATTCCAGCGTACCGCGGACGGCACCTACCAGTATCGTGTCGTGCGCCAGGGCGATCGAGGTTCGGATCCGATCGACATCCCCGGGCCTGCATTGGCCGTGGGCGAAACGGTGCAGTGGACCATCGAAAAAGTGGGTCAAGGATCGGAGGCGGTCATTCGCATGTACGTGAATGGCGAGCCAGTCGTGGAATTTTTGCCCATGCCGACCCTGGGATCTTCCACCCAGGTGTTGCGCTTTGGTTTGTTTGTCGAGGGCCAGACCAACCGTGCGGCCCATGTGACCATGGACGATGTGCGCGTGGTGCGCCGTCACTTCTAAGAGGATTCCTGCAATGCTAACGATGAAAACCAAACGATCGGTGTGCGCACCGGGTTCCCGGGCAGGCTTCACCCTGATCGAGATCATGGCCGTGCTGGTCATCCTTTCGATTCTGAGTGCCTTTCTCGTGACCACCATGATGGGCAGTGGGGATTTGGTGCACAGCAAGAACACGGCCATGTTCATGGATCAGCTCGAGACGATGATCATCGACTTCGAATCGGAGAAGGGCGATTACCCTTCCTCGACTTTTCCGAGCAGCCTGTCGGACCGGCCCAGCGCCGCAAACATGGGTTCCGAAGCCTTGATGCYGAAGCTCTATCCGGCGGATGGATCCTACCAGGCCGCGGACGTGCCCGAGGACCGTTTGGTGAACACGGATGAGGACTCGACCAAGAAGAGCCTTTCGAGTTATGCCTCGGGAACTATCTTTGAGTTCGCCGACGATTGGGGCAACCCGATCGCATACATCNATCGCCGCGACTATGGCAAGAAGTTCAGCTACATCACTTTCGATGGGGCCGATGGCATGACGGTCGACAACATGGTGCAGGCCATCAAGAGTCCCAAGACCGGTGAGTTCTTCCACAGACGGCGCTTTCAGCTGATTTCAGCGGGTTCGGACGGTTTGTTTGGCACCTCCGACGACATTCACAACTTCAAGGTGGAGGACGAGTGATACGAGCCGCTTTGCTCGCGCCTGGGCGCACTTCGAACAAATCAGCACGCTCGGGATTCACCCTGATCGAGCTGATGATGGTCATGGCTCTSATCGGGATCATGCTCGGTACGGGTTTGGGTTTGCTCACRGGTYTGTCCCCGAGCMAGCGCGCGGTGGCGGGYTTGATCGAAGAAACCCTTCGATTGAGCCAGCGCTCMGCCGCCGTGTTGGGAACRCCCGCGCGSGTGGARTTGAKCGGTGACCAGGTGCAGGCCCAGATCATGCGGCCCGTGGGCACYTGGCATTTTGAGAATCAGAGTTTGGCGGGSGCYYWGCAGCTCGACGCGGTTTGGTTGGGCTCCTCGGATSCGCCTTTCAYCTCCGATGGATTCGAAGGGCAGGCTTTGGACTTGAAGGCGGGCGCACCGGGCGTGCTCGAAATCCCGGTGGCTTCGGATCCGGCCTTCGACTGGTCCGACGGTTTTTCCATCCGCTGCGCCCTGCGCGTGGAGGAGTGGCAGGACTCGATTCTGTTGCAAATGGGCGAAGGCATGCTGATCGCGCTCTCGTCCCACGGGGCCTTGGGCGTGGAATTCCGGGCGGTGGCCACGGATGAAGCTGGCAACCAATCACGGGGCGCCAAGATCTCGGTGCAGACCGAGCCCGGCGTCCTGATCCCCGGGCGTTGGCAGCGTTTGGAGGTCGTTTACGACCGGCGTTCCTTGCGCATCCTGGTGGATCTAAAGAAAAATATTGCTACCAAGAAAAAATAACTCATCTTGTGTAAAGCTGATTGCTCAGCATGCATGCCAATATCAGCAGCCATATTTAGC
>JAESRM010000058.1 GCA_016764635.1 Planctomycetota bacterium | reverse complement strand
CGTAGCTGGCTTTGCAGGCGTCGAAGCGGCCGGCGATCAGGCCTTCGTTCAGCTCCTGCACGTCGGCGAAGTCGATTTGAATGTCGAGGCCGCGCTTGTCGACTTGGCCGGAGGTCAGGCCGTGGATCAGGAAGGTGTCGTTGGGGCAGGTGGAAAGGCCCAGGTGGATTTTGGTGGTCAATGGGCACCTCCGAATTCTGATTGGGCCAAGTCCCAGGCGGCTTGCAGGGCGGGGCGCAGGACCCAGCGCTTTTTGTCGCGTTCGCCGACGGCGTTGGAGATGCCGCGGATGCAGTCGAAGGGGATGTCTTGGATTTGGCAGGCGAGGGCGACCGCGAAGGCTTCCATGTCTTCGGCTAGGGCGTCCGGGTAGCGGGCGCGGATGGGGTCGGCTTCGGCGGGTTTGGCGGAGGCGGCGCAGACGGTGATCAGGCGGCCTTGGCCTTGGCTTGTCGAAAGGTCCTGCTCGATGGGGCGTTCGGGCTGGCCTTCGTTTTGAATCGTCCACTGGGGCAGCATGTCGGCGGGGCCCAGGTGGTCGCTGCCGTAACCTGCGCCCAGGCCCCAAAGGCCCAGGCTTCCGAAGCGGCGCGCGGAGCCGATGGCGAGGGCAGCCTCGTCATAGGTGCCTGCGATGCCGAGCAGCAGGACGCATGAGGGGCGTTCGCTCTGTAGCAGGTGGGCGGCGCGGGCGGCGGCGGCGATGACGCCGAAGCCGCATAGCTGCATGGGCCAGCCGCAGCCGGCGGCCATGAGGGCGTCGCGTTCGAAGGAGGTGGGGACCAGAACCAAGGGCTTGCCGGGGCCCTTCGAACTGAAGTCAAAAATAGGGGAGTGGTGCATGTCCGGGAAGAGTCTCCCTCCCGGGAGGGTTTGTGGCAAGGGTCTACCTTTGACTCGTTTTGAGCTTGGGCCTAGGTCCTTTCTTTCCGACATCCCCAAGGTCGCACCGCTATGAAGAATGCCAACCAAACACAATTCTCTACCCAACCGTTGGGTGGGGTCCTCGCCCGCAATGCAGCCCTCTCCATGGGGTTGGGACTGCTCCTCGCCAGTCTGCTGCCCTCTTGTGGCGGTGGAGGAGGCTCCTCGAGCCCCTCAGGCAGCGTCGGCTCGGGCAACCTGTTGCCGGTCTCGGTCAGCGCGGCACCCAACAGCTTGACCGCGGGAGATGCCATCGTGGTGGCGGATACGGTGCGCTTTGAAGGCACCGGCTCGGCAGGTCCCTTCCGCGTGGGTGTTTACGTGTCCACGGACCTGGCCATCGACGCCAGCGACATCCTGGTGGGCTCTCGCATCGTGACCAGCCTGGCGGCTGGCAGCGATTCGGTGGGCGCCGAAACTTACAACGTGCCCGCTTCATTGGCCACGGGGACGTATTTCCTGGCCCTGGTGGTGGACGACATGGACGAGGTCTCCGAGTCCAGCGAGACCGACAACATCCTGTGGGCCACCACACCGCTCACGATCAACAGTGCTAGCTTTCCCGACCTGGAGTGGTTGAGTGTGAACTTCTCCCCGGCTGCGGTGAACCCTGGCGACAGCATCACCCTCACGGACTCCCTGCGCAATACGGGCACCCTTGCAGCCCCGGTGTTCCGCGCCGGCGTTTATCTCTCAACCGACAGCCTGCTCGACGCGGGTGACGTTTTGCTCAGCTTCCGTAGTTTGACCGGTTTGGATCCGGCGGGCTTGGACTCCCAAAACGGTCAGGTCACGATCCCCAGCAGCATAACAGCGGGTGTCTACCARGTGCTTTGGATGGCGGACGACCTGGGACAAGTCACGGAGCTCGATGAGGCCAACAACCTGATGGTGGGCTTGGGAACCCTGGTGATTGGCTCGGGTGGAACGGGAAGCCTCTCCGAATTGGTGCCCGAATCGATCACCTTTGGTCCGGCCACCCAGGATGCGGGTCAAATCATCAACATTTCGGAGAGTGTGCGCAACGCGGGTTTGAACGCGGCGCCGAACTTCCAGGTGGCGGTTTACCTTTCCACGGATGCCGTGCATGACGCGGGCGATCGCTTGCTGGGTTTTCGCACCCTTTCGAGCTTGGACGCAGGAGACACCTCCAGCGTGCTGAATCAACCCTTTCAGTTGCCCGCGGATCTCAGTGCGGGCGTATACCGCTTGATCCTGGTTGTGGACGATTCCAACCTGGCCCCCGAGACGAACGAGAACAACAACACCCTGGTGGCGCCCGGATCATTGGGCGTGACGGTGCCTCCCTTGCCTGACCTGGTTTGCGAGACGGTCAGCTTCACCCCGGGCAGCGTGAGCACCGGTGGCGCGGTTACGGTCAACGAGAGCGTGCGCAATACGGGTACCGCCGCGGCGGGCACCTTCCGCGTGGGCATTTACCTGTCGCCGAATCCTTCGGTTTCGACCTCCGATACCCTTCTGGGTTCGCGCCTTGTGAATGGGCTGGGTTCCGGCCAAGTCACCGGTTCCAACGCTCCGTACATCATTCCCGCCGGCTTGCCCGCGGGCACCTATTTCCTGGGTGTGTTCGTGGATGACTTGACCCAAGTGGTGGAGATCAGCGACGGCAACAACGTGCAAATGGCCGCTGGGACCTTGAACTACAGCACCTCCGGCAATCCCATGGCCAACCTCGCCATGGATTCACTCGACGTGAATCGGGGCACGGTGGAAGTGGGCAACAACCTGAGCATCGTCACCACCGTGACCAACACGGGCGACGAGAATGCACCCCCGTTCCTGGTGGGGATCTACCTCTCCCTGGATGCGGATGTGACCACGGCGGATCTGCCTTTGGTGATTCGCAGCGTGCACACCGGTTTGAACGCGGGTTTCACCTCCGTGCAATCCGCTCCTGTGCTCGTGCCGTCCAGTATTCCTGCCGGCACCTACTACGTGGGCGCGATCGCCGACAAGGATGGCACCATCACGGAGTCTGACGAGGCTGACAACCYGGTCTTGTCCAGCTCCCAATTGATCGTGACCTTGCCCCTGCCGCCGGCGCCGGACYTGGCCGCTTTGACGCCCACYGGGCCCAGCGGKTCCACCCCGATCGGATCCACCCATACGGTGGAGATTCGKGTKCAGAACAGTGGAGAGYTGGATGCGGGAGCCTTCCGCGCGGGCATCTACCTGTCCGTGGATGACACTATCGATGGATCCGACGTGTTCCTTGGCTCGATCAACTTCGCGGGTTTGGTTGCGGGAGCCTCCACTCAAGCATCCATCAGCGTTCCGATTCCCTCGGGCACGGCGCCTGGCACCTACCGCATCGGTACMTGGGTCGACGACCTGGGCTCGGTGAAYGAGAGTGGCCGCGATAGCAACAACACCGCCCTGGTCGCGGGTGATATCCAGGTCCCTTGACCGCTCGCGTTTTTGCCTCCAACGAATCCAWCGCCTACNCCWAAAWCTTAGAGCCTCACTTYCMAATGAACCGCACTCTCAAACGCACCTTGGCCCTTGCGGCCCTTTCCTTRGTCYTSGTCCCCTTGTCTGGGGCATTGTCCTCCCAAGGGTCCGAAGTCCTCCTGCCCCTTTCCAACTCCCAACTGGACGCGCGCCATCCCGCGAGTTTGTGCGGTCGAGGAGCCACAATGCAGACGGGGTATGTGGACTTGTATGCACCTCTCAGCGAGAAGGAAGCCCAGGGCGTCGCGGGTTACCGCGCTGCGGATGGGCGTCGCTTGCCGGAGTCACTTCAAACGCATTAGCCCACAGCAGCGGCTGGTCCTCCAGCGTGTTTGTCGTACCATGCGCCCATGGCAAGTACGGTAATGAGGGCGCGGGATCCCGAGGTGCTGAAAGCACTGCGGGATTGTTTTGGTTGGCCGGATTATCAAGGGCTCCAGGAAGCGGCGATCGATGGGGTCCTTGCGGGCCGTGACGGGCTGTTGACCCTGCCCACTGGAGGCGGGAAATCCCTGGTCTATCAATTGCCGGCGGTGGTGCTGCCCGGGTTGACCTTGGTGGTGAGCCCGTTGATTGCGCTCATGCACGACCAGGTCCAGGCCTTGAAGGCCAAGGGCATTCGCGCTGAGTTTGTGAACTCGACGATTTCCCGGGCGGCTCGACTGGAGCGCTTGGACGCGGCCTGCGCGGGCAAGTTGGACCTCTTGTATGTGACCCCGGAGCGTTTTCGAAGCGCCGATTTCATGGAGCGGGAAGGGGACATGGACATTTCCCTGTTCGCCGTGGATGAGGCCCATTGCGTGAGTCAGTGGGGCCACGATTTCCGGCCGGATTATTCGCGGYTGGCGCGCGTGCGCGAGCGTTTGGGAAAYCCKCCGAYCGTGGCTCTGACCGCCACGGCCACGCCCCAGGTGGCCGAGGACATTGTCRCGTCKTTGGGYTTGCARGAYCCGTGGATCCTGCGCGCTGGCATCGAGCGCAGCAACCTGTTCCTGGGCAGTCATCCGGTCTTTACCAGCGATGAAAAGCTAGAGCACCTGGTGCAGCGCATTCAATCGCTCGCGGGCCCGGGCATCGTGTACTCCGCTTTGATCAAGGACTTGGAAGCCCTGCACGTGGAATTGCAGCGGCGYGGTATTCCGAGTTTGGTGTAYCACGGGCGCTTGTCCGTGGATGAGCGGCGCGCCATGCAGGAGCGTTTCATGGGATCCGAKAACGCGTTGGTTCTGGCCACCAACGCTTTTGGCATGGGCATCGACAAGGCGGACATCCGCTTCGTGTTGCACGCGCAAATYCCGCGGACTTTGGAAGCWTGGACCCARGAGGTGGGSCGCGCCGGGCGCGATGGCAAGCCTTCATTCTGCGAGGTGGTCTACCTGCAAGAGGACTTGGCCATCCAGCAGAACTTCATCAATTGGGCCAACCCTTCCTTGGAGTATGTGGTGGGCGTCTACGAAGTGCTGCGCGGTTGGGGTGAACGGTTGCAAGCCAAGGACCTGGACGACCTGCGCGGCGAGTTGCTCGTGAAAGAGCGTAGGGACGGACGCATCGGAATCGTGCTGCGTTGGTTGGAGGTCTTGGGGGTCACGCGTGGATCCTTCGAAGRGCACAACCTGCGTTTRGTGCGCGAGCTCGACCTGGATGAGCTGCCTGAATTTTTGGGAAGCGGKGAAAAACGCCAGGCGGAYCTKCAGGGSCTGYTGACCATGGTGCGCTTCGCTGGCGAGTCCGAGATTTGCCGGCGTCGATCCTTGGCGCAGCACTTTTCACTCGAGGAAACGCAGGTGCCTTGCCCTGGATGCGATGTGTGTCAGGATCCGGATGCGTATTNGGCGGATCGGCACGCGCCCCGGGAAACGGGTTCGAGCGTCCAGTCGGGAACGGATTCCGAACCCGAAGCGAAGGGCTTCACCCGCGGGGACTGGGTGGAGGTAGGGCGGCACCTGGGACAGGTCGTTCGTGTGGAGGGCACGGGAGGGCGGCAGGTCTTGTGGGTGGAGAGCGCAAGCGATCTCAAGCGTCGGCGGGTGGATCCCCGGCGCCAGCGGGTCAAAAAGCTACCGGGGTAAGGGTTCGGAGGGGGTCGGCACCGTGCGACCGGGCGCTCTCAAGCGCCGTTCATGCGCCGGTTGCCGTGGCTTCGCGCCCGCTTGAGACTGACTTCTAGATCTAGGGAGTGCAGGGTGTATGGCAACCCAGAGCCCTCATCGAAGGTCGCGGCGGCCTCCAAACCTGCAATGGCGATGTCCTCAGGCCTGTCCAGGTACTCGAAAACAGCGTGCATGGCGCCCATGGCGTATTCAGCGCCGCTGCCAAAGGCGTAGAAGCGCGTATATTCCTGGACTGAGCGCAGGGGGTAGACCCCAAAAATCCCGGCGGGCGAGCAAACGAGAATCTCGGTTTGGCTGGACTCAAAGGGGTCGCTGGCGTCCTCACGGGGGTTGAGGGTGTATTCGTCGCACAGGGCCCGGTGCATCTCTCGTACGGTCTCAAAAATGCTGAGGGGCCCGTTGAATTCCCTCAGCACGTCCGGATCCTTGAAGTAGCCAGTGAGCACCAATTGCATGGAGGCGGGGCCGGTGGGACCCAGGAATGCCCCGTCGACCTGCACGAGCTTGTCGCTGTTTTCGATGTAGGTGGAGGTCTCGCGGGCTCCGCCATAGGAGGCGAGCGAGTCGGCGCAAATCACGGCTCGACCGGCTTTTTTAGCAACGATTATTGTGGTCATTGCTGGGGCGATTGCAACCGGGCTCGGAGCGTTGGTCAAGTCCGGCAAGATTATTTACAAGTCCTATCAAGACTATAATGGTTTCCTTGACAAAATCGAAAAGGACATTGAGGCGATCACCAAGGCTATTGATTATCAAATCAAAAAGAAAAAGGCCGCGGAATATCGCAAACTGGGCCCGAAAGAGCGGGTGAAGCTGTTGATGAACGGTACTAAATCACACGTCAAATCGCTCAAAAAACATCTCGCCGCCGCCGAAGGGCGCATGATCCTGATGCGCAAGGCAAACCTGAAGCTGATTGTCGATGCAGCTGATGCCCAGGATAACTGGGACAAGATGGCGTCTCATAGTGATTCCGCCATTTCCGGGGAGGCCAAGAAAGCCCGCGAACTGGCTGGTCGCACCAAGCGCAAGGTTGAAAAATTCGCCGAGAAAAAGGCTGATTTTGACAAGTTGAAGAGGGAAGCTGAAACCCAAATGGCCCGGCTTGAAAAAACCGGTGAGTTCACCAGCGAAAAGGTTTCCGGATTGATCAAATTTGCCCAGGATCACGAAAATACCGCCAATTTCATTTTGACGGCGATCAAGGCCCTAGTGACGTCGGGCAAGAAAATCGCGAAGGCAGTGAAGTAACAAACCTATGGCCCYGTGACATCGCATGTCGAGGTTCCGGGGCCGAATATCAAAAGCAGATCGAAGATGACTGACATGACAGATCCAACACCAAGCAACGCCCCCGCAGGCCACCGCGCCAAACYTGCCAATTGGCTGGAAAGACCGCTGGTGCGCAATAGCATAATGATGGTGATAATCGTCAACGCCATAACTTTGGGTCTTGGAACATCTGCACGGGTTACGGAATATACCGGCACGCTGTTACCACGTTTTGACGACATCGTGGTCGGGATTTTTGTGACAGAGATGCTGTTGAAGCTCTATGCGTATCGGTTGCGGTTTTTCAGCAGTGCCTGGAACCTGTTTGATCTTGCTATTGTGATAATTTCGGTGTTGCCGACTTCAGGCGGACTATCGGTCCTGCGCGGCTTGCGGGTGATCCGTGCGATGCGTGTCCTTTCCGCAGTGCCGCAAATGCGTGATGTGATCAAGGCTCTGCTGGATGCTCTGCCGGGCATGGGTGCGGTGGTGATCCTGCTCAGCATCGTATTTTACATATTCTCGGTGATGGCAACGATCCTTTACGGCCCAACCTTTCCGCAATGGTTCGGCTCGGTCGGGGCGTCGCTTTATTCATTGTTCCAGATCATGACGTTGGAAAGCTGGTCGATGGGCATTGTACGTCCGGTGATGGAAATACACCCCTATGCTTGGGGCTTCTTCGTTCCCTTTATCATTTGCACTGCTTTTGCGGTTCTGAACCTGTTTATCGGTCTGTTGGTTAACACCATGCAGGCGGCTGTGGAAGAGGAACAGGATGCAGAGCTGAAACGGATCATGGCGACGGTGACGGATGCACAACAGCGTGTTGAGCATCGCGTTCTGATTGGCCTTGTGCGCAATGTGGCCCATGGCCTTGAACACGCGGCCCCCGGCAATGACCGATTGCTCGGGCATCGGGCTGAATTTCGGCTCGGCCAGGAACTGGGTGCGGAATTGGCCACGGGCCAATTGGT
>JAESRM010000282.1 GCA_016764635.1 Planctomycetota bacterium | reverse complement strand
CACCGTATACCCGGTTAGAATCTCGGGTCTAGGGTCTTTGGTCGAAGGCGAAGTTGAGGACGCGCAGGTCGGGGACTGCATCAAAGGGTCCCCAGCCATCGCCAGAAACGTCCAGTTCGAAGAAGACTTCAAAGCGCACGAAGTCCCAGGCAGCGCCCGAAAGGCTACCGATGTCCGTGGCCCAAGTTCCGCCGGTGGAGAAGGCCGCCGCCGGATCGGGATCACCATTGGCGTCGGCCATCGTGGCATCGAACAGAATCGTAATGCGCGAGTCCGCCGGCATCCTGTTGGCAACGACGCGCGTGACCACCTGGAAGAAGCGCGGTTGCAGGATAGTGGTGACGCCAGTGGGGCCTGCGTAGGTCCGCGTCAAATCCAAGGGCACGCAATCCCCGCCGAGGTAGAGGCCGCAGCCATTGCTCAGCACGAGTCGAACCGAACCGCCCGAAACTTCAGCTCGTAAGATCGTCATGCCTGGGAGGGAAGGGCCCCCCTGGACAGGGTGGCTGAGCCGGAGCTGATACCCCTGCAGCAAGGACGGCTGGTTCAGATAAATGGCGCCAAGCGAGGCCAACTCAGCAAGGGGAATGGTGACGGCTTGGGCTTCCAGGCCAATCAGGGGCATGGGGGCGCTGAAGGGGGAGGAACTCTCGACTTCGCCGGCTACGGTTTCGATAGCGCCATTCGCATCGGTGCCTTCGAATAGGAAATCCGTGGCCGCATGGGTACCGCCCGGGTTGACCCGGCCCAGTCCTAGGTTGATCCACTTGGAACGCGCCTTGGATTGGCCGTTCGTACCGAATACCGGGGCGATCTTACCGAGACCCCAGGTGGCCTTGGGCACGGTGAAGGTAGCATCCGTGTCTTCCAGGGAACCGAGGGAGTCGCCGCTCAGGAAGAAAGGCTCGGAGAAGGAGTCGATGGGCACGCCCCTGCCCGTGGTATCGAAGGTCATGTTCGTCATGGCCAGGATAGGGCTGGCTATGACGAAGGCTTGCCCTATCAAGTCCTGCAAGCGTGMCTCYAGCCGCAACCGAATWGAGGCTCCAGAGGGAAGCATGCCATTGGGGGTGAAACGAACCGATGCGCCACCAAAACTGCCCGAGCAGTTTGAGAGTAGCTCAGCCTGGCCATGAACCGGCTTCCAAACCAGGTCCAGGTATTCGACCTTCAAGCGTTGCAGATTGGTGGCTGCGGGGCTGATGGGTTGGTCGAATTCGAAGACGAAGGCGATCTGATTCTGGGGCACACTGAAGTGGTTGCGCGGCAAGCCGTCGCCGATGGCAGCCAAATCGGCGGGGGTGAGCAGGCCCAGGCCTGCATTCGAATCGAATTCGAAGTACGCCAGGCCGTCGGCAGTATCGGTCACCTCCACACGTGTCGCGTTGGCCTCCGTGAGCGAAACACCATCCAGACCACGCAATCGGATGCGCGGGGGACCGGCCACCGGATCAAAGTAAAGCACCGCAGGATCCGTGGAAACTGGGGTGCTGAAGTCGATGATCGTGGTGTTTAAGAGGGCGGAGCCGCCGATGGACTCGATCGCCGGGGCACCCAGGTCCGTGCCCAGCAAGGAAAGGCGGTAGTTCCCGCCGCCAGGAGTGAAGCCTGCATCGCTTCCATCTGCTTGCAAGGGGCAAGTGGGTTGGAAGATCAGCTTATTGGACTGCACGACGCCATTCGGATCCAACGGTTGTGAGAAACTGCCTCCCGCATGGATCCCGAGAGAGTCAAAGATATTGATGGATTCAAGTCGAACCGTTTGAAAATCGATTGCTTGGTCGAAGACAATTTCGATAGGTCGATTGACCCGCCAGACACTGCCGTTGGCCACCGAAATAGACTGAACGGTCAAATTCGTGCTGGCTGCGGGCGGAGCGGAACTACTTCCACCGGAGCTGCATGCGGAGAAAATTGCGAGCAGGGCAAGGGCGGGAAGGGATTGCTTATACATGGGGTTGTTGGGATTGCTAGGTCGGGAGTTCCACCCCAATGGCAAGAAGCGTACCAGGATGTTTTGGGCCCTGGCGGCCTGCCAATCAGGTTCTACAGATTGCGAACGTTCCCCATAGGTAACCCCGTCGTTCCGGAATCGAAACGCCCGGAGTTATTGCCGCTCCCAGAGCTGCTTGCCGTTGCCCGCATACAGAACCAGGGACGCCCCCGAAACAGCGTAACGCCCCAAGGAGGCCCAGCCCGGTTCACCCGAGGTGCGCGAATAGAGCTCGCCTCCCTCGGTTTTCCATTCCCCATTCGAGATCTCGGCCCTATCCGTGGTGGCCGCGATTTCAGGTGAAGCCACCCCCGTGCGCGAGCCGCCGAACGAGAATGAACCATCGCCCGACAGGGTGCAGAAAATATCCGTGGCCACGTTCATATTGCCCCTAGGCAGCAATCCTCCCACCGAATTCGAGAGCGTGCGCCGCCAGTGGCCCACGAGTGCCGGGTCTCGTTGCGTGGATCCCTGCAGCGCATCCCGAACCTCAGGCCGACGCTCAAAATCCAGTTCCAAGGCCTGGGTCTGCCCCGGAAGAGCCAGTAGATACTTCCAGCGCAAGCCACTTTCCCCGTCCATTTCCGCCTCAAACGGAAAGCGTCCCATCAAACCCGCATCCACAAACCCCGAAGCCTTACCCGCCAAAATCGTCGCCTGCAAAGGCCCCGAAACCCTCGCGTAGGTCACTTGCCCAGTAAGCTCCCCCCCGTCCTGCTCCAAATGCAACTGCACCGACTGCCCCAAATACCGCGCCCCATAGTCCCCCGAAAAGTCAGGCGCATTCCCACAGGCAAGGGTCAGAAAGAGCAGTGAAATAGCAACTAGGATTCGGTGCATGGCAATTGGGGTGGGGCAGGAGCGGAAGCATGGTAGCTCCAGGCCTAGTTCCTTGGGAAATCAAATTGAACGAAGGCAAGCGGGTCACCGAAAGCCATACTCCTCGGGTCATGTCATCAAACGCAAACATAGATTGGAACGAGTTTTGGCCCCAGTTGGATTTTGAGGCAGCGGCGGGCCGTTTGAAGGGGGTGGTGGAGTGTACGCCTGTGATCTCATTGCCGTCCCCGCGCGAGGGGGTTGAGGTATTTGGCAAGATGGAAAACCGGCAGGTGGGGCGGGCGTTTAAGGCGCGCGGAGCTTGGAACCAGTTGGTGCAGTTGAGCGATGCGGAAAAGGCTCGCGGGGTTGTGACCGCGAGTTCCGGAAACCATGGCATGGCCGTGGCGTGGGCGGCCAAGAAGTTGGGCGTGGCTTGCACGATATGCATGCCGGAGAATTCCTACGCGAGCAAGATCGAAGCTTGCCGCGAGGCGGGGGCGGAGGTCGTTTTGCGCGCGACGCGCCACGAGGCCGAGTCCGTGTGCGCCGAACGCAAAGCCGCAGGCGCCTTGCTCATCCATCCCTACAACGCGGAGCGCACCATCGAGGGAGCGGGCACCGTGGGCCTCGAAATCTCGCAACAGGTAGATCCTATGGACCTGGTCATTTTGCCCGTGGGCGGCGGTGGTTTGGCAGCGGGTTCGTCCTTGGCCTTGCGCCGCGCTTGGGGCAGCCGCGTCACAATCTTTGGCGTCGAACCGGAAGGCGCCGCGGGCATGTCCATGGCCCTGGAAGCGGGCGAATCGGTTGTTCTCGACCCGGTCACCAGCGCCATCCAAGGTTTGACATCTCCCTATGCTGGCGAACGCAATTGGCGCATCTGTCAGAAAACTCTCAACGGAGTCGGCACCCTAGAGGACGAAGCCATCCTCGAAAGCATGGCACGCCTGCAAGCCCTCGGCGAAACCGTCGAACCCGCAGGCGCCGCAGCCTACGCCGCCATCCTGCAAGGGGACGCGCTTTTGACTCAAGAAAAGGAAAGCGTCGGCGACCGCCCCCTACGCGTCTTAGTCGTGGTGAGCGGCGGCAATGGCCCCGTAGCGTCCGAGTAGAGATAGAATCGTTTGGATTGCGAGGGGGGACCGCGTGCGGCGTGCAAGCGCGCTTTGCCCTAGGGGTAGGCGGAGCAGGGCTTTCTCAGTCCGCGTTTGTTGCGGGCGGCGGCAAGGGGAATATCACATGGGCACCCTGTTCTCCGATGACCACAAATTGTGTTTGAGTGCTTTGCTGCCGGCCAGAAGTTTGGTGGGTCCAACCGGTGAGGCTGACCCGGTATAGGCCAGCGGGCAGGGACTTTACGAGCAAGGGGTCTGGGGCTTGCAGGTGCTCGGACCTGGAGACGTCGCGGTAGGGGCCTGCCATGTTGCGAAGGTGGAATGTTGCTGTTTCACAGTCTGCTCCCGTGGTTTCGATTGCCAGTCCGTAGAGCTTTGTCTCGCGGGTGACCAGCACGCTTTCGCCGGAAGCCACTCGCACGCGGCCGTAGCGCGGAGGCCCGGATCCTAGGACTTCGATTTGGTATTTGCCTGGGATGACTTGCACCTGCTGGGGAGGGGCTTCGCCCGCTTGTTGTCCCCAAGTGACTTGGAATTTGGAGCACGTTCGGTCAGGTGTCCTTCGTAGTGAGAAGCTTTTCGCGCCGCGTAGCATGTCATTCGATAGGCTGATCTGGGCGGACTTAGGTAGTAGGCAAATGTATGTGGTTTGCTCGGGTTGCACTTCAATCCTGGGCCAGCGAATGTGGTAAGTGACGGATTCCGTTCGCTCGTAGCGGATGGAGGCATTCAAGCGCCCGGGGACAATCGCTTCGCAGAGGCCCTTGCCAGCGGCGTCGGTGCGCAGGCGCCCCGCAGGGCTGCTCGTACTCTCGGGACCTTTCGAGAAATAGACATGGGCATCGCTCGCGGGTTGGCCCGCTTGGAATTCGACCCAAAAGTTAGAGCTTGGCAAGGACTGTAAGTTGAGCAGGAGAGAAGGGCCTGCTGCTTTCAATTCTGAGCCCGCTACAAACTTTGATTCGAAGCCTTCTTTGGATAGCCGCAGCGACAAGTCGGGAGTGGCCCGCAATCGGAGAATAGCGCTGCCGTTGATGCCGGTGGCGAGCTCATGGTCGGAAGGGCCCAAAAAGTCCATGAGGTAAGAGATCTTGCCCTGGGGGATCAGGTCGTTGGATACGAGCTGAAGGCTCACGCCTGTCAAAGCCAATCCCGTAACGGAGTCGCGCACGTTGATTTCGAGTGGCCGGCTTTGGGGGAGAGTGGCTTGTGCCTGGGTTATTTTGCCTTCGTTGATGTCGAACGGACCCAAGGCCATGCAGCCGCCACCCACGTCCACGATCACCCAATTCTGGCCGGGCTCCAAGTCGGTGAGTGTGAGTTGCCCTGCGTGAACCGGATGCGGTTTCAAACTTACCGGTGAATGTGAAATGTTGAGCAGAAGCAGTTTGTCCTTTTGGCGGTCGGGCAGTGCGGCTGCCAGGATTTTCTGGAACCCAGTCAAGCCGCTCAGTTGCAGGCCTCCTAGTTTTCGTAGTTGAACGACGAACTCATTCTGGTCCGCGGGGATTTGAAGGCCTGCACTGGAGGCATACCCTTTAGCGTGCACGCCGAGTTTGACCGTGCTGCCCAATCCGCATTGGAACTGAACGTGTCCATCGCCCTGGAGTTTGCGATAGTGTTTGCCGAGTTCACTCGCTTTTACGGTGAGCCCAGGAATGGAAAGACCTGAGGCGTCTTGCACAATCACCCGCTTGCGCTCGGTACGGGGAAGGGATATCGAGATGACCTCTCCAGCTTTTGCGATCTTCAATTTGCCCCAAACGGCGAGCGTGTCATCGCGTTCGATGATCCATTTGTATTCCCCAGTGGCCATGTCGGGTAGGTGCACTTCGCCATGAAGGTCGATCGGGATTCCTTGCATTCCGCGGGAGAACGAGTCGTCGCTGCGCTCAAGGAATAGCCTGCCCGAGGGCACTGAGCTAGAGTTAAGGTGGACACGAACGGTGGCGGAAACCCCGTGTTTCAGGGTGAAGGAACCCACGTCCGTAAACTTGTCCGGTCCTTTCCCTTGGAATTCGAATTGTAGGGGCACGTAACCGTCTGCGATCGCGAACAGTCGGGTGGAGGAGGCCAAGAGACCGCCCAATTCGAAGCGACCGTTTGCATCGGTGACCGTCTGTCGTGGGTTGGCGGGGTCGAATAGGGCGGGCTTCGGGCCCGTGCGTTTGGCTTCGTCTCTGGCAGCCTTGCCGAGAGTGAGGAACTCGTTTGACACGAGGGCGCTGACCAGCGCACCAGCCACCGGACCTTGATCACCCATGATCACTCCATAGATACTGCCGCCTCTCCGCGCGAGAAGTCTGCGTACTCCGTTCGTGTTTTCTAGAACGCTAGAGTCTTCAACGATCAGCCAGTTCGGGTTAAGGCTCACAATCGAGCAGTTGTGTTGGAAAGGCAAACTCGCGAGGTGACCTTGATCATCGGTTGCGCCTAAGGATTCGATAGGTGTCCGGGTTTCAAAGTCCATGGATCGCCAGTGAGTGAGATCGATGGTGCCGAGCTGCAGTTCGGGAACGGGTCGACCTAACAAGTCTCGAATCTCGAGCGTGAGTTTAGGTGCAGGTGCTTGGGCTTGCCTGTTGCTCTGGGGCGTTGGGCTTGCTTGATTGGTATGCGCGCCGCTCGGGAGGGCCGTTTGGGCTAGGGGAGTTTGCATGGTTTCCTTCTGCAACGCGGACGTGGGCGAGTCGGCTTGTGGCCAGACGGCCCAAACCAGGCCGGTTCCCAAAGCAACGGCCAAACCAGTTTGCAGAACTCTGCCCATGGCACCCGCGCCTGAAGAAACCAGCTGAGGCATCACGCCCGAAGGAGTTTGACTCGCCGCCGCCTCCAGCAGATTTTNSCGCANCRKCCANYGMRAKCGNGRYSATNYKRAAGMYSMMCYWAGCAAGCCACATCCAGCCAGCCTGGCGAAGTTGCATACGGACCTGCGTCAGCCCGCGCTTCAGGCGTTGGCGAACCGTACCTGGCTTGATGCCAAGCTCCACCGCAATCTGACTCGGTTTCTCGCCCACCTGAAGCACGCTTTCGACCGTGCCGCGCAGCAACGGCGGCAAGGATCGAATGGCAGCCTGTACGTCCCGTTGGAATTCAGCCGCGTGGGCTAGTTCACCGGGATCGGCAATGGGGCCAATCGGGAGCCGACCTTCGTCGATGGTTCTCGAATATCGCCGACGGCCCGCCTGGGCTCGGTGGGTGAGGATTCCCAGCAACCAGGGCCCCAGCGGTCGCCCTTCTTGCCAGGCTCCAGGGTTCTGGATCGCCACCAGAAAGGTCTCTTGAAGCAAGTCCTCAGCCTGCTCACCAGGTCCACCCAAACGCCGTGCTAGGGCCAGAAGGTGAGGGGCCAAACGGTCGTAGACCTGGGCCAAGGCGGCCAGGTCGTGCTTGTCGCGGAAGCGCTTGAAAAGGTTCTCGGTGGAAGTGTCTTTCATTTCACCGTCATTGTTCCCAGGTCGCCAAAGCGTTACATGATACCTGGGATGTCGACGGAGCCACACCCTCGGGGGGGATCGGGGCTAGCAGCCTGCCGCTCGACAGGCTGCTTTGAGCGCGCAGGGCATCATTTGATGACTTTTCTCACCACTTCGTTCGCCGCTGTGCTGATCGCCTGCACGAGGGGCTTGTGGAAGTTTACAAAGCTATTTGTGACCGAGTCCGGGCCGGTTGAGGTGGACGGATCCAGGTAAGTTTCGTGGGGTGAGAACTCGCATTCGTACGCGCTGGGGTCTCCGTTCTTCAGGCGTTGCTCCAGGCAGCGCGCTTCGATGACCTTCAGCATTTCACTCTCTTTTTCGCGCGATGCGATGAGGAATTGGGTCGCCAGGGACAC
>JAESRM010000155.1 GCA_016764635.1 Planctomycetota bacterium | reverse complement strand
CTTAAAAATTAGTATAGCATGCAACTGTACAATAAATTAAGCGCAAAAGAAAGAGCAGAATTAATTGATAAAGCTGGAAAAAATCGACTAACACTTTCTTTTTACCAATATGCCATGGCGGCGAGACCCGCCACGCCGGCGCCGATGACCATGACCTTGGCCGGCGGGACTTTACCCGCGGCGGTGATCTGTCCGGTGAAGAAGCGGCCAAAGTGCTGGCTGGCTTCGATCACCGCGCGGTAACCCGCGATGTTCGCCATGGTGGACAGGGCGTCGAAGTTCTGGGCGCGCGAGATGCGCGGGATGGAGTCCATCGCCAAAACCGTGCCGCCGGTCTTGGCCAAACGCGCCATGAGCTCTTCATTCTGGGCGGGCCAGATGAAACCGATCATGGTTTGGTTGGGCAGCAGGCGGTCGGCCTCATGCAGGTTCGCGGAAGAATCCTCGGTGGGCACGGCCACCTTGAGAACGATGCGCGCATCGCTCCAGATTTCCTTGGAACTGGGCGCGATGGTCGCACCTTGGGCTACGTAATCCGCGTCGTTGTAGTTGGCGCCGTTTCCGGCTCCAGACTCCACCATGACGTCGTAGCCAAGCTTTTTGAGCTTGGTAACGCCTTCGGGACTGATCGCGACTCGCTTTTCCCCGGAGCCGATCTCCTTGGGTACACCGACTAACATCGTGTTTGCCTTGTTATATGGGACTCCGAGGGGGAGCACTGGCCGGACCAATGTGCTCCCTATATGTACGTTCCAGCCACCCCGGGCCCCGATCCTAGGGTCTGGCTAGCCCCGGGTCTACCGTGAGGGCCTTGTCCAGTGTCAAGGGGGCGCCCGTTGGCCGGGATCGGTCGCAAATCAGGGTTCGCCAACTAGTTGATTGCCTGATCTAGGGAGTGGAGCGACTCCAGGGTCCTGGCATTGTTGGGACCTAGCAGCTGTTCGCGCAGGGCGTGGGAGCGCTTCAGGTGCTCGATGGCCTCGGGTAGGCGGTTTTCGGAGGTGAGGAAGCGGCCGTAGGAATGCATGGCTTCGGCGACCAGGACGTGGTCGCCGAGTTGGCCCTTTAGAGTGGAGATGACACTTTGGAAGAGGGCGTCGGCTTCTTCGGCTTTGCCTAGGTGGCCCTTGGCCCTGGCCAACAATCCTGTGGCCCAGGCCAAGTCGGCCACGGGGACGACCTTTTGAGCCGCCAGGTGGGCGACCGCGTCGGTGAGCAGGACTTCGGCCTCGATCTTGGACTCCTGGGTGCCAGAGGCCGCTAGCAAGCTGGCCAGCTTGCAGCGTGCCAAGGAGGTTTCGTAGGCCGACTCGCCTTTGCGCTTTGCAAAGATACGAAGGGCTTCGCCCTGGGGTTCCAGGGCCAGATCGAATTCTCCAAGCGCTGCGAACAAGGACCCCAATTCCTCCAGGCGGTAGGCGGCTTCTAAGGTGCCGGGTTGATTAGTGGGGGAGTCGAGCACCTTTGCCATGGTTTCCTTGGCTTCGATGATGCGACCCAAACCAGCCAATGTTTTGGCCCGGGTTTGCAGGTAGAAGATCTGATCTTGCACGCCTTTCGTGTTGTTTTGCGCATAGTCGAGCATGGACAACGCGTCCGCATGCTCGCCAAGGAAATTGAGCAAGGATGCGCGCAGGACCGCACAGTCTGTGACCCATTCGGAGCCCGGCCCATAGGCCACGCGGCCGCGCTCGATGGCTAGCTCGAATTGCTCGTCCGCCTTGCGCAGGCGGCTGCGGGTCCAATACACGTCGCCCAGGCGATAGCGCAGGTCGGCTTCGGTGGCCGGGTCTTCGGGGAATTCGGTTCCCAGGCCACGGGCGACCGCATCGAGCATGCCTTCCAAGTCGCCGACCCCTTGACTGGACTTGGGGTTGGCGGTGAAGAGCACGCCGACCAGGAATGCTTTGGCGGCTTGGGCGCGATCGGATTCCTCGACGATGCGGTCTCGATCCTGGGCGATGCGGAAGGCTTGGGTGCCGGCGATGCCCGCCAGGGCCAGGATGAGGGTGATGCCAATGAGGGCAATCCGCACCCACATTTTGTTGCGCCGATCCAGTCCCTTGTAATGCTCCCGAAGGGTGGGGGGCCGCGCTTGAATCGGCCGGTGCTCGAGGAAACGGGTCAGGTCCTGGGCGAACAGGGCGGCGCTTTGGTAGCGGTTCTCGCGGTGCTTGGCCAGGGCCTTGTGGGTGATGGTCGCCAGGTCGGCGGGGCATCCGGGACTCACCTTGCCCAGGTACTTGGGCTCCTGGATGAGCACCTGGTTGAGCATGGCTTCGCGTTCTTCGGTGACGAACAAAGGTCTGCCCGCGATCAATTCGTAAAGCGTGGCGCCCAGGGAATAGACGTCCGTGCGCTCGTCCAAAACGCCGCCCCCGCGGGCTTGCTCGGGGGACATGTAACGCAGGGTGCCGATCAGTTTTCCCGGTTGGGTTAAGGTTGCATCCGAGTCCCCGCGCGCCAAGCCGAAATCCGCTAGTTGGGCCTTGCCGCTGGGGTCGATCAGGATATTGGAAGGCTTGAGGTCGCGGTGGATGACGCCGTGCTCATGGGCGTGGCAAAGCGCGTTGGCCATGTCCCGCGTCCATCCCGCCACTTGCCGAATAAAGGTCTCATCCAGCCCCTGTTTGGCATTTTGGCGTTCCCGCGCGACGCTGGCGAGTGACGGACCTGCGATGAAACGCATGGCGTAATAGGGCACGCCCTCGTGTTCGCCCACGGAGTAAATAGGCACGACATGGGCGTGGTTGAGCTTGCTCGCATGGCGGGCTTCGCGTTGGAAGCGCTCGTGCCCATGTACGCCCCTGGACTCCAGGAACTTGATGGCTACGGGSCGGTCSARGGCYGGATCGTGGGCCTTGTAGACCGCGCCCATGCCTCCCCGGGAGATCAGTTTTTCCAGCACGTAGCCTCCCACCTCGACCGGAACGCCCATGGCCAGTTGGCCGTCCACATCATGGATRGGGTGGATGTCTTGCGAAGCGCCGTGTACAAAGCCCACCAGTTGAATGAGCTGGGGGATYTCGTCGGCCAGGTCGGGGAATTCTTCCCTCAGGCTGGCTTCATCGGGGATCTCCCCATTGCGCATGCGATCTAGGATTTGGTCGAGCAGGCCATCCCCATCGCCGAAAACCGAATCGGACGGTTCGTTGCTGTTGGATGTGCTCACTGGGTGGGGTCCAAATCGGTTTTGTTGCGAATGAGGATGCCGGACAGGCGCTTCATGGATTTGTGGAGCAGCACGCTGAGAGCGCCCGGGCTGCGGTCCATGATCACGGCGGCTTCCGCGGTGGAAAGTCCTTCCAAAATGCGAAGTACGATCACGTCTCTTTGTGCGGGAGTGAGTTCACCGAGTGCCGCTTCGAGAGCTTCCCTTTGCTCCACGCTTCGAATGCGTTCGCTGGGGGAGGACTGGTTGGGGTCTGCACAGTCAAAACCCATTTCGCCACTGGCGTCGGCGGGTCCTAGCCTGCGTGACTCGAGGCGCGCGTCCCTGCCCGCGGAGAGCAGGTGCTTGCGATGGGCGTCCGCCAAACGGTGCTCGACCACACGGCACAGCCATGACCAAAAGGCCGGCTCAGCTTCGATCACGAGGCCTTGAATGTACTGGGATGCGGAGAGCATGCTCTCCTGCAAAACATCCTCGGCACTGACGCGTGCCCGCATGGCCGGGTTGATGCGTAGGCGAATAAGCCAACGCAATCGTGCCGAGTACACGCCCACCAATTCGTTGAAGGCTTGCTCGTCACCCGCGATGGCCGCAGTGATTGTGGGGAGGTGATCTTTCTTGGGTTTCATGTTGCTGGGCAGAAGCGCTCTTCAGAAACCTAACCAAAGGAATGCACTTTGTGATGGTGGAATTTCATTTCGTGGCTAATCGATTCTCGGCTGATCCGCTTTGGAACGAGTCCCCCAATAGGCCCCTTGCCAACGATCATGCGCCGTATCCTGCTCTCTCTGCTCGCTGTCCTTCTCTTCTCGGTTTCTGGAATTGCCCAGGTCCGCGTTTCCGTGTCTCAAAAACCTGCGCAGGCTAAGTTGCGCGGGACTCCGCTTTTGGCCAGTAACTTTAGGGGCACGGCACCTGGGGCGAACACGCCCTGGTTGCCGAGTCGTTGGCTCGCAGCGAACATGCTCTACTCCGGTTGGGACCTGGGCGCTGGCGGTATCGGGGCACCCGCAGTGGACGACGCACTGGGGTTCACTATCAGCGCAGGGGCGACCGAGGCCACTCTGGCCGAGTCTTTGGCCGCGGATAGTTATGTGTCGTTTTCGCTGCAACCGACGGCGGGCGGAAGCCTTGATTTGTCAGGCGTTCGCATGCGTATCGGCGTTCGACGTTTTGATTGGAACGCGCCGCGGCGTTACGCCTTGCTCTCTAGCATTACCGGGTTTGCGGTGGGGTCTGAGCTCTTCGCTTCGCCTTATCTGGAGAGTTGGAACCAATGGGGCAATGTCTGGGATTCTTTCCTACCTGTGAGCGGCTTCACGGGCATTCAATCGCCCGTGGAATTCCGTCTGTATTGCTATGGTGGTCAGTTTGGAAACAAACGGACCAGCGTCCATGAGTTCTCCATGGTGGGGGACTTGCCCACGGTGCAGTTTGGTTTGACCAGCGGGGCTGGCGGCATTGCGACGGTCTCTCCGGTCAGTCCGCTGTACCARCAWGGTCAGCAGGTTCARYTGAGTGCGACACCCGMTGCGGGTTTTCGCTTCGCGGGTTGGTCTGGGGATWTCGCGGGGTTYGGCAACCCGCGCAGCCTCGTTTTGAATGCATCCATGCAGGTTCAGGCGGATTTTGAGGCAGTGCCCCTGCCTGGGATGTCCGTGGGCACAAACCTGGGAGGGGTGACGGACTCGAACTCGAATTGGGTTTTCAGTGACATCTTTTGCCGCACGCGGACTTGGATGACCCGGGCAGCGGATGGTACGGGGGCTTGGGATAGCGGCCTTGCCGGGGAAGTCCCGGTGGATGCACAAGGCTATCCCCATTCGATTCCTTTCACGCCTGCAGCAGGCGGCACGGCCCAGGCTGTGCACACCATCGTTGTGAGCGCGAACGAAGCCGGTCCGCACCGCATCCTATTTGAGGGAGTGGGAGCATTCGATTTCTTCATCGGTGGAGCCCTGGTGACGCAGGTCGTATCCAGTGGGCCCGCCTCCGAAGTTATGGTGCAAATCCCGAGTGCCGCAACCGTGGCCCTCACCATCGTCAGCTCAGCACCTGCCCCGAACAATCTCCGCAACATTCGCATCGTGGCCGATGCAAACCTGGCGACCTACCAAAGTGAGCCCTTTCATCCCCTGTTCATGGCTTCCCTGGTCGAGTTCGAACACTTGCGATTCATGGATTGGGGTTTGACCAATGGCTCCTTCGTGCAGGAATGGGCCGATCGCACGGTCCCTTCGAACTACACCCAATCCGCTCCGGCGGGGGTCTCCCTAGAAGTGCAAATCGACTTGGCCAATCGCCTCATGAAAGACGCTTGGTTCTGTGTGCCGCATCAGGCCAGCGACGACTATGTCCAGCAAATGGCCCGTTTGATCCGGGACACCTTGGATCCGACCCTGTTGGCCTATGTGGAGTATTCCAATGAGACTTGGAACACCCATGGCAGCTTCACCCAGACCACCTATGTGCAACAGATGGGGGTGTCCCAGGGATTGTCGACGAATTCCTGGGATGCTGGGCAGTACTTTGCGGCCAAGCGTTCGGCGGAGATCTGGCAGATATTCGACACAGAGTTCGGGGCCACCGCACGCCAGAGAACCCGTCGTGTGCTTGCCAGCCATGCCGCTTCCGTTGCGAACACCCAGCTGAGGATCACGGCGCTCAATAGCTTGAGTRTGAASCCGCACAATCAACATGCAGACGCCTTGGCCATCGCGCCTTACTTCGGTTCGAACTTTGCACCCGCAGACATTCCGCCGACCCCGGGGACCCTGTACCCGACGGTAARCGATCTCATAACCATCGATGCGCCCGTCCGTGTGGCCGAAGCCATCGCCATGGCGGCCGCCCAGAAAACGATCGCGAATCTGCAAGGCATGGAGCTGATCTGCTACGAGGGCGGACAACACTACGTCACAATTCTTGGCGCGGAAAACGATCCGGTCATGGTGCAAGTGCTGCATGAYGTGAACCGGGACCCRCGYATYTACGACCTCTACATCACTTACCTGGAYGGYCTCAARGCWGMSGGAGTGAGCGCCTTTGCGAACTTCTCCCACTGTGGTACTTGGAGCAAGTGGGGCTCCTGGGGAGTCCTCGAGTCCATCGACCAACCCGCTTCTGCGGCACACAAGTACCGTGCGCTAGTGGATTGGATTTTGGCCCAATAGGGCCAATGGCTGCCTGGGTCCCCTGTGCCGACTTGCTGCGGGGCGGTTTTTTTTTGTAATGCCGTGTCAGAACCGTACTGATATTAGACGCCAGCGGTTTCGTGAATGAAGGTGTTCCATTCTTTGCTGAGGGTTTCGAGGGGCACGGGGAAGGCGCGTTCGAAGGTGGAGAGGGAGCCTTTGCCGCGGAAGGCGGCGCGCAGGTAGTCGAAGAAGGCTTTGCGGTACTGATCGTTTTCGTTGTTCATCAGGTAGAAGACCAGGGTGTAGGAGGCCGCACGGAAACCGAGTTTGTTTGTGCCTCCTCCGTAGTCGGAGCCGCTGGAGCCGAAGACGCGGCGGATGGAGAGTTTCTTTTTCATGCGGGCTTGGGCTTCGAACCAGGCTTGGTAGGGCTCGCCGCCTTTGAGTTTGAGTTGGTGGCTGTCGGAGCGCAGGGCCAGTACGAATTCGTTGGCGAGGCCTTCGTGGGCCCACACTGGCAGGGTGCCGGCGCGGTTTCCAAGGGCCATGCGGAACGAGTTCTCGATCATCATGTCCAAGGCCGCGCGGCGCACGTGGTTGGCTTGGGGTTGGTCCCCGTGCACCATGAGCACGTTGCTCTTGGTGTCGTACCAGGCGTCCACTCCGGAAACGGGCGGCTGGGGGGCGCGTTTGCCGCCGCCGTGGATGCGGATTTCAGGGATCCATTCGAAGGGGTACAGCTCGATCTGTTGGCCAAGCCGTTCGTAATACATGGAGTAGATGCTCTCCAGCTCGATCGCGATGTCCAAGGCGTTGACCAGATCCCCGTTGGCTTTGACCAGGAAGTGGGCTGTTGGAATCTCGATGGCATAGCGCCAATCTCTTCCCGATCCTCGAAACTCATCAGCGGTGAAAGTTCGGTTGCCCAAGCGCAAGCGCCAACCCGTTTTGGTGCGCTTGCTATCGAGTTTTCCCCAAGCCTCAGCATCCGTCGCATCCAGCAAGACAACCCGCAACCACAAGGCTTTGGCTTCCCCTGGCAAGCCATGCTCCTCGGCCCAAAGGGCCAAACCCGCCAGTTCAGCCACCGAGGTTCGACTCAAGGAAGAGAGGCGATCCAAAAACGCGCGCGAACTTCTTTCCACGGAGCGAACTTCCTGCACCTTGGACAGAGCAATTGATTCAACCTTCTTCTTGGCCTTGAAAAGCACCCGGCCCTCGTCCTCGAACATGATCCGGCAAACAATTTCATTGCCATCTTTGAGTACGATTCGGTCCGGCCTTTCGGAACGATCAAAAGCGAAAACCGCAAGCCCCACAAGAATTGGAGTGACGAGCCACATGATGTTGAATTGAGATAGCAACAGATATTGACAATGATACACTAACATACACAATATTAACTCAGCCAACAAATGGAGTTCTAACAGCAATAACACCAAACCTGATCTATACTC
>JAESRM010000154.1 GCA_016764635.1 Planctomycetota bacterium | reverse complement strand
GATCAAGGACATCATGGCGCCGATCACGAGCAAGGTCACTGCGAGTGCTCCGCCCGCCAACCAAACCACGGGTTCGCCGTGGGCKGATTGSGACACGTTGCGCATGGCCGCTTTGGCCGCAGCCCTTTCGTCTTGATTGCCAACTTTCATAGGGACTTCACCTTGGCGCGGAAGTGGCGCCGGACGAGCTCAGCGAAGGTATTGATCACAAAGGTCACGCCGAAGAGGATCAGTGCGGTGAGGAACAGCACGCGGTAGTGGGAGCTGTCGACCACGGCCTCGGGAATCTCGACGGCGATATTGGCCGCAAGGGTACGGAAGCCGTTGAACACGTTCCATTCGGTCAATGGCGTGTTGCCTGCGGCCATGAGCACGATCATGGTTTCACCGACCGCGCGGCCTAGACCGACCATCAGGGCAGAGAATATCCCGCTGGTTGCGAAGGGCAAAACCACGCGCACGGCGGTTTGCCACTGGGTGGCTCCGGCACCCAGGGAAGCTTCGCGCAAGGCTCCAGGGACTTCACCCAGGGCGTCCTCGGTCAGCGTGTAGACRATGGGTAAGACCACCAGCCCCACGGCAATACCCACAATGAGTGCATTGCGCTGAACGTACGTATCAATGATGCCGCCGCGCGCATCCAGACCTAGGGTTTGCAACAGCCATGCGATTGCCGCAGCGAACAGTAAAGTGATCGCTCCCCCACCCATAAAACGCAGCAAACTCGCTTTGGAACTCGGCGCAGCGCCGGGGCGCGCAGTGAAGAACAAAGCCACAGCCATGACCACCAGGGGAATCATCAGGAAGAACCAACCGCTGAAGGCTTGCCCAACTCGATGATCGAGCCAGGCCTCGCTATCCCCTGAGAAGAACACGTTTTCGATCAAAGGTCCGACAACCAAAGCCAACGCGATGGTCAGGATCGGACACAGCAAAATCGCTAGCAACCGGGGAGCTCCAGCCCGTTTGCGGCGTTTGTTTGTCGGCTGCAACTGCCACAGGAACGCTCCGAGCAGCAGAGTCACTGGGACAAGGAAGAAGGCAGCCAAGGTGATGCTCAGATACTCCTGAACGAAGGGCGCCACGACCAAGGCTGCTAAAAATCCAAGGACCACCGAAGGCAAACCCGCGAGCAACTCCACCAGGGTCTTGGTAATGGCCCGACTGCGCCCGGTCATGTATTCACTTGTGAATAATGCCGCTAGGATCGCGATGGGCGCGCCAAAGAGCATGGCGAAGAAGGTGGCCTTGAGCGTGCCGAACACCAGGGGCCAAACGCCGACCTTGGGTTCAAAGTCGTCGCTGCTCGCTGAGGACTGCCAGACATGTTCCGGACCGGCGTAACCCTCGTACCAAATCGGCCTGAAGAGGGATGTCAGATTGGCCTCGGGGTAGCCAAATTCGATGCGCCAGTAATGCAATCCCCGCTCGGTTAGGGCCACCACGCCGTCCTGGCGGGGATAGAACGCGAGCCGTTGAATCGTTTCTTGCTTAGGTACTTGGAGCTCCAAAACATGGCTCCCGAGCGTGCCTTGGGAGGCGATGATTTTGCCCCCAGAGCGGCCTGCAAGGAACAGGCGGGAGCGGCTAGAAAAGGCCAATGCTTGCACCACCCCTTGGGCCTCGTCGAAGCCATGGATGCGCGTGACATGGGCCGCGCCGCCTTGTTTGGGTCGTACCGGAAACCAAGTATTGAGCTGGCCGAGATCGTCGCTGACCAACAGGGTCGTGCGGCCGGGCATGAAGTCCACGGAGGAAAAACGGCGTCCGCTATCGACCAACTCCACACTCTCAACGATCGAAGGAGCGGAGAACTTTTGCAGGTCCACTTGCACCAGGGTTCCTGAGCTGTACAGAACGAAAACTTGACTGCCACCATCGCCCAAGAGAATTTTGGTTGGACTGCCGGGCAGTTCGGAGAGCAATCCCGTTAGGTCCGACCGCTTGACCTCGACCTCGATCTCTCCCGTCATCCAGTTCTCTGTTTCACGAAGGCGAACGATGCGGATTCCCTGGTTTGTGTCCAATAGGCCCACGAAGGTTCCCGTGGGAGCCTGTACGCGATCGATGGAACGAATGGCCTCTTTGCCAGCGCTGTCGATGGGCTGGCCAGCTTCGGCGATCAATTGCGTACGACGCAAAAGACCTTCGTTGGTGCGCTCGAAGAAGTCGGTACCGATGAGGCTGGTCTCGCCTTCGGCCAATTTCGCTGCGCCCCTGGGGAACTGCTCGTCGGCAATGCCTTGGGTTCGGAAATTGATGTGAGCGGATGCCAAGGAGCCGTCGGCAAACCCGAACAGGAATTCATTCCCCACCAAGGGTGCCGTGAATGCCGTCACTTCGCGGCCCGGGAAGAGGTCGATCTCCTGGTAACTCTGGCCATCGCTCAAACGCACACAACGTAGATGTCCGCCCGGCTCGAGGAACCAAACCAGGTGCCCTTCTTCGTCTACGGACATGTGCTCGACGCTAGCCGCGCCGGAGATACGCTGCACCTGGTGGGTTTCGTCCACCGAAGGGCTGCGGAATAAGGGGCCCGCCACCCAAACGAGGAAGCCCATCATCAGCCCCACGGCTGCGATGGTTCCCAGACCACCGACCCGGATGGCTGTTTCGGCCAGAACTTCAACGACCTTCACCGACCTGCGTGTTTCGCGCTGGAAGTGGGTCTTGTTCTTTTTCGGGTCCATGGGTGTGTGGTTGGGTGTTCGAGGTTTGGGAGAAGGTTGCGTGCGCAAGCCTTCCCCCGGTTTAGCTTTCGCGGCGCTGCGGCCGCCAATTCCCCGTTAGTTGGGGGAGCTGGCCTCTACGACCTTGGGCAATTCCAAGTGGACCATGCCCAAAGCGCGCTCGGCGATCTTGGCGGTGATTGGGAAGTAGCCGTCTGCGAGCACGCGCTCCTGGCCTTGCTTGCTGAACACGAACTTCAGGAATTCGGCGCGCAGGGGTTCTAGGTCCTTCTTGGGATCCTTGTTCACATACAGGTAAAGGAAGCGAGCCAGGGGATACTTGCCGTTGTAGGCGTTTGCGGCCACGGCGCCGACAGCTTCGGCCTCCGCGTCAACGGCTAGAGCCACAGCTTTCACATCGGCGGTTTTGTAGCCGATGCCGCTGTAGCCGATGGCGTACATGTCGCGGGCCACACCCTGCACGACCGAAGCGCTACCGGGCTGCTCCTTCACGGAGTCCTTGTAGTCGCCCTTGAAGAGTGCCTTCTTTTTGAAGTACCCGTAGGTTCCGGAGGAAGAGTTGCGGCCGTAAATACTGATGGGTTTGTTGGCCCACTCACCGGTCAGGCCTAGCTGGCCCCAGGTCGTAATGTCCTGGGAAGCGCCGCCTTTGCGGGTTTTGGAGAAGATGGCGTCCACTTGTTGCAAAGTCAGACCCTTGATCGGGTTGTCCTTGTGCACGTAGACAGCCAGCATGTCGATGCTGGTGGGTAGCGCGACGGGCTCATACCCAAAGGCTTTTTTGAAGCCGTCGACTTCCTTGCTTTTCATCTGACGGCTCATGGGGCCGAAAGTGGAATTGCCCTTGATCAGGGCCGGCGGCGCGGTGGAGGAACCCTTGCCTGTCACCTCGACCTGTACGGCGCTGTAGTGCTTGTTGAACCCTTCAGCCCAAAGGGCCATCAGGTTGTTCATGGTGTCGGAGCCGATACTGGTGATGCTGCCTTTCACGCCGTTCGTCGGCTGGTAGGCGGGCAACTTGGGATCGACCTTGACCTGGGCGGTTGCGCTTCCGGCAAGCAACGAGGAGCCGAGAAGAGCAATTCTCAGGATGGTTTGGGTGAGTTTCATGACCGTTTGAGGTTCGTGGGTTTGGGACATGAAAGGCTGCGGCAGTCATTTGCCCAGCACCGATGTCCCTATGAACCCAATCAAACCCCATCACCGCAAATGCACGGTCAGGGAAACGTTAAGCTGCCATTAAGCGTCCGGAGCTGCGCCCGCAGCCCCTTCTAAATGCACGTGGAACGTGGAACCGTGCCCTTCGCGGCTCTCAACGCCCACGCGGCCCTGCATGGTTTGCACCAGGTGTTTCACAATCGACAAACCCAGTCCGGTTCCGCCCACCTCGCGCGAACGCGCCTTGTCTACCCGGTAAAATCGTTCGAAGATGCGGTCCTGGTCGACGAGGGGAATGCCAACGCCCGTGTCCTTCACTTGCAAATGCACGCTCTGGTCCTCGCGTGAGAGGCAAATGCAAAGTTTGCCGCCCTCAGGCGTGTACTTGGCAGCATTGGAGAGCAGGTTGTCCACGACTTGGATCAGCCCGCGCTCATCACCCCAAACCGAAGCGGCTTCGGGCTCTAGCTGAAGCTCAAGCTCGAGCCCGGCTTTGGTGAGTTGCTGCTCGAAACGCTGACTGGCCGATTCTACGATGCTCGCCAAGTCCACGCGGTTCCGAATCGGCCGGCTTTCCTGGTTTTCGATGCGCGCCAAGCTGAGTAGGTCAGAGACCAGGTCGCGCAGCCTGTGCACGTTTTGATCGATCTTCTGCAGGAAGCGGATATTGTTGTCGGGGTCGTGCACAGCACCTTCGAGCAGCGTTTCCACATAGCCTTGGATCGATGTAAGTGGCGTCTTCAGCTCGTGGCTCACGTTGGCCACAAAGTCCTGGCGCACACGGGCCAACTGACGCAATTCGGTGATGTCCTCGAAAACAACAACAACGCCGGTTGAAGAGTCCGTTTGGAAGAAGTGCGCCTTGGCTGCAAAACGCCGCTCCACGCCGCCTTGGGCAAACACCAACTCCTCCCGAACGACTTTGTCGGAGTTGCGCGCCTTGGAAATCAATTCGAGCAACCCCGGAAGAGTCAGTACATCCCAGAGTTTGCTGCCTTGAGCCTCATCCACATTCAAATCGAGCAGGTCGCCCGCGGCCACATTGGAGAACAGGATGCGGTCGTCTTCCCCTACCGCCAACACGCCCTCCGCCATGCCCGCCAACATGGCGCTCAAGCGTGCGCGTTCTGCAGAGAGGCGGTCGACGCGACTGCGAACCTCCGCACCCAGTTGATTCATGGCCTCCCCCAGCTCTCCCAATTCATCACCTGACAAATTGCCGATCCGTTGTTCGTAGTTTCCTTCTCGGAAAGCGGTAGCTGCTTCTTTTAGGTCACCCAACGGAGCTGTCATGCGACGCGCGCCGATGTACCCCAGTAACAACGCCAAAAGTGCGGCTAAGGAAGCACCCGGCACGGTGCGAGCCAATATCTTCCCACGGCCCTCGTAAATCGCCGAAACGGGCACAGACAAGCGAACCACGCCATTCGTGCGGTCTTTGGGTTTTTCCACATGGGCCACGTAGAGGGCCTCAAGATCCAGTGTGCGCCCAAAGCGCCTTGAAGTCCCCAGGCCCGTGGCTAGAGCGTCCTGAATCTCCGGTCGACCGCGGTGGTCTTCCATTTCGTCCGGATTCTCCTCCGTGTCCAGCACCACAACCCCATCGCGACGGATAAAGGTCACGCGTAACTTGTTCACTTCTGCAATAGTGCGGATTTCCACATCCCAAGGGGCTCCCCCCACATCGGGCACGGCCGTAAAATCCCCACGTGCGTAAGGCGCCATGACCACGCATTGTTCTTGGAGAGAACTGATACGTGCCTCCCATTGGGCATTCTCCATGTAGCGCCCAACGAAATACGCCACGACTAGAGTCGTGAGAAGAACGAGAATCGCGTACGAACCAAAGAGCTTCCAGAAAAAGCGGGAACGGAACATGGGGGGGCTTTGGTTGGGGTCAGTCTTTGATTTTATAGCCAACGCCGCGAACGGTTTTGACCAGGCTGGAATAGGGATCCAACTTCTTCCGCACAGCGCTCACGTGCACATCCACATTGCGGCCGGAGATGAAAGCTTCGCCGCCTGTGATGTACTCGACCAATTCCTCGCGAGCGAAGACGCGGCCCGGACTCTCGCCCAGGGCCCACAGAAGCCGAAACTCGGCCCGAGTGAATTCCACGAGGGAACCATCCACTGTGATTTCATGCCGATTGCGGTCCAACACCACGCCTTCAAACTCCATACGGGTCTTCTTGCCTTCCTGCGCACCTTTTCCGCGCCGCAATACAGCTCGCACACGTGCCAACAATTCCCGAGGACTGAAGGGCTTGGCCAGGTAGTCGTCAGCGCCCAATTCCAAACCCGTGACCACATCGCTCTCCTCACTCTTGGCCGTCACCATGACAATCGGCGTTCCTGCCAGGTCATCGTCGCGTCGAATGCGTCTGCAAACCTCGAGACCATCCAAGCCAGGCATCATCAAGTCGAGCAAGATCAAGTCGGGTCGATAGCGCCTGGCCTCGTGCAAACCGGCCTCGCCATCCCGGGCAATGCGCACCTTAAAACCGTCCTTGGCCAGGTTGTATTGCATCAGTTCGACGATGTCGGCATCGTCTTCGATGATCAGAATAGTGGTTTGACTCATGATGTTTGGGAGGGCCGTTTCCAGCCGCTTGCATCATACTCCCGCTCTTCTGTTAAGGATGTATTAAGGTCACGTGAGCTATCTGTGACTCCCATTTCTCCAGGCGGATCTTGCCTCAGTTTGGCGGCAGAACCTCCCAGAATGAGGTCCTGCCGCTGGCTACCCGGGCTAACCCTCGGCCTTCAATCCAAAGAAGTCCGCACCCGCTAGGCTCGGTGCGACATTCGGATTGATCAGCAAGCTTCGCACTGTCCAGAGATCCGGAAAAATGCGGTACTTCAACGCGGTCTGGTCGAGGTAGTCCACGCCGGCCGTGCCGCCGGTGCCCGTTCTGCGCCCGATGATGCGCTCGACCATGCGAGCGTGGCGTTGGCGGAAGATCACGAAGAGTTGTTCGAGTTCAAGGATGCCTTCGAGCACGCGGTGGGGCCAGGCCAACAGGGGCTCCTCGGCATAGGTTTCGATGAACAAGATTGCGGCGCGAATGCGGGCCGTGCGTTCATCATCGGGCTTGAGGAAAGCTTTAACGCTCGCCCTTTCTTTGTCGTAGAGGCCGTCCAAGCGAGTGTCATCATCTGCCATGCTCGCTACGGCCTTTGCCATCTTGAGGTTCGCGTCCAACTCGGAGTTGTGGGTGGCCAGGTACTGCTCAATGAATTCTTCATGGCTGCCCGCGTGATGGTCGGCGCCACCAATCGGGGTGCGCTCTAGCCAACCCATGACAGCGTCCTTTAAGGTGGGCAAGTCCTTCATTTGCTCCGCCACGCGGCGTGAGGACTCCGTCTCCACGCCGCCCTTCTCGCGCAAAGCGGCCAGGTGGCTGCCCTCCGCTCCAAAGGCGATGCGATCCTCCTCAGCGAGACCCAACAGGATCTCCAACTGGCGAACCTGGGCACTCTGAAAACCGCTGGCGGGCATCAACTTGCCCCTGAATTTCAGGTACTCCCGGGGGGGCAGGGTCTCCACCACATCCCAGTGCTGGTTGGCGGCACGGAAAATGGTCGCACAACGTTCAAGGCGGGTGACCACCTCAACCATATTTTCATTGCTCAAGACCTCTGCCTTGAACAGGTCCCGGGTCGCTGTCAGGTCCTTTAGAATCAGCTTAAACCACAGTTCAAAAATCTGATGAACCGTGACAAACAGGACTTCCTCGGTCGAGATATTGGAGTCATCCTGCTCCAATCCCCCCTGAAGGCTCAGGAGGCTGTCCACTTTGATGTAGTCCCAGTAATACGTCGGCTTTGCTGTATCCATGGCTCCCATACTAGTAAGAAAAAAGCCAACCGGTAGCCTTCAGCAAAGCTAGAATTCCGCCCATGACCGCCACCACCGC
>JAESRM010000281.1 GCA_016764635.1 Planctomycetota bacterium | reverse complement strand
CTCCCGCCAATGGCGAAATACACCCCCACCCCACGCGCGCACGCCCCGGAGCAAATTGCCCGGAGGTACGGAGCCACAAATTCCCCCTCCACCTACGCAAGGCCCCAGCTCGCGGCTTCGCCGCTTGCTGGAGCCTTGCAGGTGGATGGATAATCTGCGGCACCAACCTCCTCGCTGCGGCACCAACCTCCTCTACAACGTCACTTCGTGGCAGCGCACCATATGCCCGTTGGAACTGTTCTGCACTTCGGGGTAGCTCTGCTTGCACGCATCCGTCGCCTCCCGGCAGCGCGGATGAAAGTGACAACCCGAGGGCGGATTGATCGGCGAAGGTACATCCCCATCCAACGGAATACGGTCCGGGCGTTCCTTGAAATCGACCCGCGGAATGGCCGACAGCAACGCCTTCGTATACGGGTGCTGGGGATTGTCGAAAATCTCCTGCGTCGTCCCCATCTCCACAATACGGCCCAAATACATCACGGCCACACGGTCCGAGATATAGCGCACGATCGACAAATCATGGGCAATAAAGATGTACGACAACCCAAACTCTTCCTGCAGATCCTTCAGCAAGTTCACCACCTGCGCCTGAACCGAAACGTCCAAGGCTGAAACAGCCTCGTCGCACACGATTAAGCGCGGCTTCAAAGCCAAGGCCCGCGCAATACCCACCCGCTGCCGCTGTCCACCGGAGAACTCATGGGGAAAACGATTCGCCACATCCGGGCGCAAACCCACACGTTGCAACAAGGCCCCGACCTGCTCGCGCAGTTCGTCGCCCTGCGCCATGCCGTGCACTTCCAACGCTTCCCCAATCGTATTGCCCACCGTAATACGCGGGTTCAAACTGGCGAAAGGATCCTGGAAGATGATCTGCAAGTCCTTGCGGCACTCGCGCATATCGGAATTGCTGAGCTCGAACAGGTTTACAGGCTCAGAATCCGGCGTAGGCCGGTAAATGGCCGATCCGCCAGTAGGCTCCAAAAGCCGTAACAGTGACCGTCCAGCCGTGGTCTTGCCACAGCCCGACTCCCCCACCAACGACAGGGTCTCCCCGTGATGCACGACAAAATCCATGCCATCCACGGCCTTCACATCCGCCACATGGCGACTCATGATTCCCTTGTGAATCGGAAAGTATTTCTTAAGTCCGCGCACTTCGAGCAACGGCTTGCCCTTGGTTTTGTTTGCTGATGTCATAGCTCTTTGGCCTCCTCGGTGAAGAAACAGGCCGCCACATGCTCGGGGTCTTTATCGGAAGGCTCCAGCGTAGGAACCTCATTCGCACAAATATCCTGAGCCAAAGGACAACGCGTCCGGAAGCGACAACCGCTCGGGAATTTCTCCGCGCTGGGCACGGTTCCAGGGATCGTCGTCAAGCGCTCGCCGGGCTTGACCATATCGGGCAAGGAGCGCAACAAACCGATCGTATAAGGGTGCTGCGGATGCAGGAAGATGCTCTGCACCTTGCCAAACTCCACCACGCGACCGGCATACATGACCGCCACATGGTGCGCCGTCTCGGCCACCACCCCCAGGTCGTGGGTGATGAGCAAAACACTCATGCCGCTCTCTTTTTGCAGCTCCCGGATCAAGTCCAAGATCTGCGCTTGAATGGTCACGTCCAAAGCCGTCGTAGGCTCATCCGCGATCAGCAATGCCGGATCACAAGCCATGGCCATAGCGATCATAATACGCTGCCGCATGCCGCCCGACATCTCGTGCGGATAGCTATCCACACGCTCCTCGGGACTCGGAATGCCCACCTTGCGGATCATTTCGATGGCGTGCAACCGGGCCGCATCACGGTCCTTGCCCTGGTGCAACATGACCGCCTCCATGATCTGATCGCCCACGGTGTACACCGGGTTCAAAGCCGTCATCGGCTCTTGAAAAATCATGGCGATGTCATTTCCGCGCAACTTGCGCATCTCATCCATGCTCAAGTCGAGCAGATTGCGCCCCTTGAACAGGATCTCACCGCCCACGGTCTTACCCGGAGGCTCCGCGATCAGTCGCATGATCGACAGGGCCGTGACGCTCTTGCCACTACCCGACTCCCCCWCCACGCCCAAGGTTTCCCCGGGCTGGATGGAGTAACTCACGCCGTCCACGGCCTTGGCCACGCCCGCTTCGCTGTAGAAATAGGTCTGTAGACCCTTGATCTCCAGGAGCGGTTTTTTAGTTGTTGTGTCGTTGTTTCCCATGGCCCTACCTCTTCATCTTGGGGTCCATGGCGTCGCGCACGGCGTCGCCAACCAGGTTGTAACAGGTCACCGTGATAAAGATCAGGWTGCCCGGAAAGAGCTGAATCCACCAGTGCTCCGGGTTCTTGGACTCACTGACCAAGGAACCCCACGAAGCCTCCGGGGGCTTGATACCGAACCCAAGGAACGAGATGGCCGATTCGGTCAAGATGCCCGCAGCCACCGCAAATGCCGCGCTCACGATCACCGGACTCATGGCGTTGGGCAACACATGGCGGAAGATCGTACGCATATTCGAAAAACCGAGCGCGCGCGCCGCCACCACAAACTCTTGCTCACGCAAACGCATGAACTCGCCACGCACCAGCCGCGCCGTGCCCGTCCAGCGGATCAACGCGATCACAATCACGATGGCGAAGATGGGCTTGATCACATCCGGCGGAATGAACGCGATGGTCATCAAGATCATGTAGAAGGCCGGGATCGACTGCAAAATCTCGATCACACGCATGATCACGGTATCCACCCAGCCACCGAAGTAGCCGGCCAAGGAACCAAAGAATACGCCGATGACCGTCAGCAGGAAAGCCGACAAAATACCGACCATCAGGGAGGTACGCCCGCCCCAAATCATGCGTGAGAAGAAGTCTCGGCCAGACTCATCCACGCCAGCCAGGTGCCGCGTCGACGCATTGAAATCCGGCTCAGCCACACGCACAACCACGGGCACGTAAATGGCTTTCACTCCGCCTACAGCCTCCTCGATCGCCCCGTTCTCGCTGCGACCCGCAATCCAGCGCCCCTCGTCATCAGCAGCTGCGGCGGCCTTCCAAGTGGGCGGACGGAAGGACTCCTCACCGTGGGTTTCCGAAGTGCCATAGCGCACAAAAGCCCACGGAATGTCGTACCCATTGCCCTCATCCAACAGGGCAGTGCCCTCCTGGATCGCGACCAGCGTACCAGCGGTCAAACCACTCTTGTACTTGGCGTTCTGGTTCATATTGCCACCCGCGCCCCAGGCCAAACTCCAAGCGAGCGCGACCGCCAAGGACCCCAGCACCATCAGCCCAAACTTGCGCTTGCGCCAGATTCGAATGGCCTCACGATCCCCGCCCAAAAGGCGATTGAGYARGGGATTCCACAGGGGCCAAGCCAAAACGAAGGCCCAAAAGCTCATCAAGAAGACCTCCAAAGGCGAAAGGTCATCCCACAAGGGTGACTCCGCAGTGGCGACCAGATTCAGTCCCCCAGCCTCCGGATCCCCCCGCTTGGCGGGTTTGAGAGTCTTGCGGAAGCTGCGAGCCAGCTTTTTAGCCTCTTTGACCCTGGCTTGGGCTTGGACCGCATCGCCGGTTTCAAAAGCCAAGGCCGCCTCCTCCAGCAAACCGTCCAAGGTCATCAAGCCATCGCGCGTATCTTGAGCATCGCTCGGCAGGTACGCTCGAATGCGATCCATGCGCAACGTCATGGCGCCGCGCTCCTCGGTGAAGGCCTCGCCACGGGTCTGGGGCGCCACATCGGGCTGCCCCCACGTTCCGGCCTTGCGCAGCTGGGCTTCAAATTCCTCGTCGCTAGCCTTGAGAATACGCCCCATGCTGGACACGACCGGGCTCATGGACTTGGCCGCCGAAGTGAACTCCTTCAAGTCCACACCCTCGAACCGGTAGGGCCGGTCGTTGGTGATGAAAGGTGCGTAAATCGCCACCCCGTACAACAGGGCCAATACGACCATACCCAGCTTAAACAGTTTACGCTTGCTGAGCTGCTCGATCACCAGGTCCCAGTAATCCTTGGAGTAGACCTCAGCCGCTTCCGACTGTTCCTGGCCCTCCATGCTTTCAAATGACGGCTTACTCATTGCGAATTCGGGGGTCCACCAGGGAGTAGGTGATATCGGAAAGAAGGATGCCTATCTGGGTCATTATGCCGACCAGGATTGTGGTCGCCATCAGGATATTGAAGTCACGCTTGGTCAAGCCTTCGAAGGCGTAGCGCCCCATGCCGGGGATGTCGAAGACCGATTCCACAATGATCGATCCGCCGATCAAAACCGGCAGAATGGAAGCCAGCAGGGTGATCACGGGGATCATCGAGTTGCGCAGGGCGTGCTTGTAGATGACCACGTTTTCGGACAAACCCTTGGCCCGCGCGGTACGGATGTAGTCCTGACTGATCACATCCATCATGCCCGCGCGCATTTGCCGGGACAGGTAGGCCAAGCTGCCGTAGGTCAGGGTGACGACCGGCAGGATGCAGTGCAAAATCGTGTCCCAGGCGTAGGCCCAAGAACCCATCAGGTCCGCGTCCTTGTCGTGCAAGCCCAGCACCGGAAGCCAGTCGAAGCCTGTCTTACCAAAGGCCTGCAACAGCATCAAACCGGCCCAAAAGGTCGGAATAGCGAACAGGATGAACAGCACCAAGGTGATCATTCCATCCCGCTTTGTGCCGTGGTTTCGCACGCTGAAAATCCCCAAGGGAATCGCCAGGATGTAGGCCAGGATAATCGACACCAGGGAAATGGGTACGGAGACGGCCATGCGCTTGAGCAGCTCGGGCCCAATCGGTCGCTCACCTTGCATTTCCTTGCCCAGGTCAAAAGCCATCAGCCCGCCCCAGGGGGACTCGCCCGTGTTCTGCACCCGGTAGCCGCCACCATCGGTGTAATACCAGGCAAAGGCCTGGCCCACACGGGTGGAGAGCGGGCTGCCCTCGCGCACTTCGAAATCACCCGCACGCGCCAAGACACTCAATGTGCGGTCCAGCGCGCCATTCACTTGCTCGGACTTGTTCCGCAACCCAAAGAGGTTTTGGAAGATCGGCGGCAGGCCTTCAGCACCCAACCCCACCAGCTTCTCACCCGCTTCGTCCCATTGCGCCTGACCCGCTTCATCGTCCAACAACGCTTGACGCCACTCCTCCGCATGATCTATCTCAGAGGTGGACATGCCCGGCAGGTTCTCGATCAGCAAGGCCTCCCCCAGCAACAAGGTCCCTCCCCCAGCCAGGTCGACCTCCTCGGTGGTACGTTCGGTATAGGGCGAGCTGAACCACGAACTTCCGTCGCGCCCCAAGTTGACCGGTCCAATGTAGTCCAAGAACTGGACCACCAAGGAGCGGTCCAAGCCGTGCTTGCGACGAAAGCGCGATACGCGCGCTTCGACATCTGAGGCTGAGCTCAAGTCACCGGCCCCACCAGCCCCCATCATGACCGTGGCGGGATCGCCAGGGGCAGCATGGAAGATGGTGAAGATCACCAGCGCGACCCCAAACGTGGTTGGGATCATCAGGAGCAGCCTGCGCAGTATAAATGCCAACAAGGGAGGAGCAAGTACGCGCGGCGCGATGCCGAGCATTGGAGTTGGGGATGGGATGGACCTCGGGAGGGATACGAGGCCACTGGCCAGGCAGAGCCTACCCTGTAAATGCGCCCACGGCTAGGAGTACGTCGATGCGTCCCCCCAGCCGAAGGCCGAGCGCAGTGAGCGCCCTATTTATTCAAGGTCGCGCGGGTACCGGGCTTCTCAGGATCAGCGAAGTACCAGCGGCGGATGGAATAACCGGGCGAGATGGCAAAGGTCTGGAAGCCTCGAATCTCTTTAGACATGGCAAACTTGCGCGGCACGTTGAACCCGAACAGGCTAGGCATGACATTCTCATAGAGATGCTTATGCAGCTTGTTCCAGATGAGTTGGCGCTTTTCGTAGTCCAACTCCACCTGTCCCAGGGCGATCAATTCGTCGATGTAGGGATCCATGACACCGGAGTGATTGGATCCTTCGACGCCTTCAGCGCCCCACTTGGAATGCCAAAGCTGCTCAGGGTCATCCTCCAAACCGGGCAACCAAGCCAAGTTGCATCCGTCGTAGTCGCGCTTGTTGATGCGCTCTAGGAAAGTAGCCCATTCGATAGGCTCCAACTCGACGGTAATTTCAAGCTCCGCAAGGGACTCCTGCAGTTTGAGCAGAAGGATTTTGGAAGCGTCGTTGCCCGTCGGATACAGAATGGTAATGACCAACTCCACGCCATCCTTATCCCGCGTTCCGTCGCCGTTGCGGTCATACCAACCGGCATCGTCAAGCAAATCAAAAGCCTCATCGAGATCGTTCCCCATGGGCTCAACGCTTTTGTTGTAGGCGGCAGACTGAACAGGAAAGGGACCGGTCACTTTGCGAGCTAGGCCCTTAAAGTTCGTACGGAGGTATTCCTCGGCATCGAAGGCAATCGCAATGGCCTTGCGTACCTCCAAATCAGCCAATTGGGGACGATACATGTTCCACCCCACATACCCATAGGAACCCAGGTAGAAGTACCCCTTGTAGAAGGACTTTTTGAAATCGGCCTTCTCCGTGGCCGGCCCAAAGTAGTTCTCCGGCTTGACCCTCTCGAAGAAATCCAACTCATCGTTTAGCAGGGCGCGCCAGGCAGCCTGGTCATCGCGAATCACGCGGTACCGGATCGTATCCATATACCCAGCGTGAGCCGGATCAAAATACAGGCTCTTACCCTGGTCGTCCACGAAGCGTGAGGCCTCCACGTGCTGATCGCCGAAGTGCGTGATGCGGTAAGGGCCCAAACCAATCCAGTTCTTATTCGCTTGGTGCGCGTTGATGAATTCACCTTGTTCCTCCTCGGTGAAGCGCTCCTTGTAATCCTGGTTGTCCGGGTCCGCCAAGTTGTAGATGTGCGAAGGTAGAATCGTCAGCGAGTCGCCGACAGTACCCAACGCAAAGGCGTACTGCTGCTCGTAGAAGAAACGGATATGGTGCTTATCGAGCACCTCAGCTCCCGTCACCTTAATGAACTGGAATCGCTTTTCGTCGCAATCCACGCTGGGGTTGTTGTAGATGTTCCACGAAAAATACACGTCATCGGCATCAAGCATTTGATCGGTATGACCACCGCCCGGGTGCCAAAGGGCGTCCTTGCGCAGTTCAAAGTTGAACACCGTCCCCATTTCAAGGCGCTTGGCGTGGGCCTTTGGCACCTGAATGGTCTCACTGAGTGGGTTCTTGTAGGACAGGGGCCGCACGCTATAAAAGTCCCCTTCATCGATCACTTCGCCATAGACCACGGCCTCGGTGACAAACTCGGAGGCGGCCTCCTGGCCCTCCACCTTCTTACGCTTGAGCACCACATCGGTGGTGGCATAGTTGCCCTTGGCGTCCACTGTGATTGCCAGGCAGTCCTCGATCACCGGGAATTCCGTGGCCAAACGCGGCACATAACGGTGGGTCTCCCAATCCTGCAGCAGCAGGGTTTCGTGAACGGCATACAGGATACGGCGCGTGTAGGCCGAGTTCTCCGTGGCGTAGTTGATGTGCTTGACCAGGGAGGGCAGGTGCACGTTCACCCGGCCGCCGTAACGCGGCGTGGCGGGCTCGGCCTTGCCGGGGTGGAAGATGTCCGCTTCGGCTGCGAGCGAGACGCCATCAGAGGCCGGCGTGGCGGCTTCCTGGGGGGTGGTTGCCAAGAGGGGCTGCAAGAGCAGGGCTGCGGGGAGGCAGGCCTTAAGCAATAAGGAGGTTCCGAGTTTCATAAGGAAGACGTCTCTAGGGATGGAATGGGTCGGATCGGGGAGTCTGAA
>JAESRM010000280.1 GCA_016764635.1 Planctomycetota bacterium | reverse complement strand
CTCCCATAGGTTGATGAATTAAGATTTGGGAGTTGGGCAGAGCAAAGCGCTTGCCTTTCGTGCCGGCTGCCAACAACACAGCTCCCATAGAGGCTGCCATGCCGACACACACCGTATGGATAGGGGACTTTACATACTGCATGGTGTCGTAGATGGCAAGGCCTGCCGTCACGGAGCCTCCGGGCGAGTTGATGTAGATGCGCACGTCCTGCTTGCCGCCGGAGCGGTCCAGGAAGAGCAGCTGGGCCATCACCGCGTTGGCGACATGGTCGTCGATCGGGGTGCCGATGAAGACGATGCGGTCCTCGAGCAGACGCGAGTAGATGTCGTACTGGCGCTCACCGCGGCCGGTCTTGTCCACCACGTAGGGGATGGGGTAGTAGTTTTCCATGGTGTCTGGTTTAAGCGCGACGGCGCTGGATTCAAGTCCAAGGCGGGCCACTGGGGCGGGCACTGGGCTTGGGCCCCATAGTTGGGACCTTTTTGGGTGCGAAAGGAGTCGACTTCCTAGGAATTGAGGAATCCCACGCGAGCTCGCCACGCGGGTCCCGGCGCGCCGTAAGGCACGGATCCGGGGTCACTAACCCCATCGACCGTTCCGGCCGGATTATTCACCTGGAATTGGGGGGGAGGTGCCACTGGGGCCTAAAACGGGTATGCGCCAACATGTCAAAGGAGCCAACCGGGGATACGGTGCCGTAGCAAAAGTACCCGCTTTCTCCCAKCCTACGTTTCGGCCTGGCCTGCGCGTAGGAAGGGAGAAAGCGGGTACTTTTGCTACGGCACCGTATCCCCGGTTGGCTCCTTTGACATGACCAGGGGCCCYAGACAGCACGCGGGACGTGTCGTCTGGGGCCCCTGGCCGTGGGTCCCGGGTGGGATCTGGCTACTAGGCGGGGGGCTTGACCTCTGCGTTTTCACGCAGGAAGCCTCGCACCTTGCGCTCCAGGAGCTCGATGGCCATTTGCTGGCCCAGGTTGTTCTCGCCGTAGTACTTGCGCACATCTTCGACGGTGGACTGGTTGCGAGCTGCGATGGAAGCGAGCTCGGCCTCGATGTCGTCCTGGGTGACCATGAGGTCTTCTTTCTCGCCGAGGGTCTCGACGATCAGGAGGGCTTTGAGGCCTTTAGCAGCCTCGTCGCGGGCGGTACCCTTCTGCTCCTCCAGCTCCTTCTCGATCTCATCGGGGGTCACGCCCGTCTGGGAAAGGCGGTTGGCCACGGCCTGCAAGCGGTTCTGGGTTTGCTCCTCGAGCACCGGACCCGGCAACGCGATGTCGCAGCTGTCGATCAGTTGGTCGAGCAGCACGGTTTCGACGCGGTTGTTCTCGCGGTCGGTGGCGGCTTGGCCGAGGGACTCGCGGACCTTCTCACGTAGGCCGGCTTCGTCGTCGACTTGCAAGAGCTCGCAGATCTCCTCGGTGGTGGGCGGCACCATGTTGAAGGCCTGGGTCACCTCGATCTGGCAAACGCCTTCCTGGCCGCGCTTGGACTCGTCCTCGAGGGTGTCGGGCAGGGTCATGGCGATTTCGATGGTCTCGCCGTTTTTTGTTCCGACCAGGAGTTCCTTGAACTTGTCGCCATCCACGCCCGGAGGCGCGGTGGTCGGGGAGAGGCGCAGGCCTTCGCGGTTGAAGACTTCGTCCTCGCCGTGCATGAATTTCACGTTGCACAGCACGATACCGTCCTCGTTGATGCCGTCGGTGGCATCTTCGGTGCGGGATTGCTGGCGCTTAACCTCTTCGAGGGCGCTATCGATGTCGGAGTCCTGAACAGGCTCAAGCTCGCTATCGATGGTCAAACCCTTGTAGTCGGGAAGGTTGATTTCCGGACGCAGGCTGATCTCGAACTCCATGCCGAAGGAGCCGTCCTCGGCCAATTCGGTGTCGTCCTTTTGAATGCGCGGGTGGGCGATCGGCTTGAGGGAGTTCTCCTCGACCGCTTGGGAGTAGGCTTGACGCAGGAAGTGCTGCTTGATGTCGTCCTTGATCTCCTGACCGTGCTGGCTCTCGACCATTTTCATGGGCACCTTGCCGGGGCGGAAGCCTTTCATGCGGCTCTGGTTACGCGCCTGGGAAAGGCCACGGTTATAAGCCTTGGCGAAATCTTCGGCCGGGACGGTGAATTGGACCTTTGCCACGGTGGCGTCGGTCTTGTCGATGGTGATATCCACGGGAATCGCTTGGATGGGGTCAGGGCGGTCGGGTTTGGAGCTTTGGGCGTACATTGGCCCAATGCCGATCGAGAATTGAACCCGAGGGGCGGCTCCAGGTAAAGGGGGGGCCCGGAAAGCAGGGGGGGAAAGCTCAAGAAATGAGGCAGGTCCCAGTTCTTCGGCTGTTGCTTGCCGCAGCAAAAGCCCGATCTGGGCCAGGCCAGATCCCGGGAAGAGGGTCCCGGATCCACCGGGTCGGAGCGTGCCTGGCACCCAGCATGGGGTAGATTGCATGGCCATGTACCCCGGATCCAAGCCATGAATGACCCCCAATCCACCGCCCCCCTGGGGCCCGGCGACCATGTGGTCGTGCTTACCGGCGCTGGCATCAGCGCGGATTCCGGATTGGCCACTTTTCGGGGGGGCGGGGGACTTTGGGAGGGCCATAGGGTCGAGGACGTGGCGACCCCCGAGGCCTGGGCCCGGGATCCGGCCACGGTTTGGCGCTTCTACCAGCTGCGCAGGGCGGCCTTGCTCGAGGTCGAGCCCAACGCCGGSCACCGGGCCCTGGCCGAGCTGGAGCGGGCCGCMTTGGACGGGRGCTTCCGCTTCACCCTCATCTCGCAAAACGTGGACGACCTGCACCAGCGCGCGGGCTCCACGGTGATCGCCATGCACGGCCAGCTGCAGCGCCTGCGCTGTGAGACCTGCGGCTATTTCCAGGACGGCCTGGAATTCCTGGACCAGGATCATTTCCTGCCGTGCCCCAAGTGCAGCGACCCGGCCTTGCRCCCGGACATCATTTGGTTCGGTGAGATGCCCTACGACCTGGACGTCATCGAAGAGGCCATGGGGAGCGTGACGCACTTCCTCTCCTGCGGCACCAGCGGCGCCGTGTACCCCGCGTCCGGTTTGCTCTCCGCCGCGCGYAGCGTGGGCGCGACGACCTTCGTCAATGCCCTGGACGCCCCRGRAAACCTGGGCRCCCGGGACGTATTCCTACAAGGCMSCGCCACCCAGGTCTTGCCGAGCTGGGTGCATGCTTGCCTGGGGCGGTAACTTCTTCGATCTCCTAGAACGTGACGCTGAGCGCGCTAGAGAAGTTGGAAGTTCCCGCACCGGCAGCCGTGTCGCGATACCAGCATTGGTAATGCCACGTGTCTCCTGCCACGATTGTGATCGGTACGAATCCCACGATAGTCGAAGGCACATCAAAGCCCGTTCCTACGGAGGACGTGCCCACTGCGTTTACCAGGGTTCCCGATGCGTCAAACCCTCCGATGGAATTCATGTTCGTACCTGCCACGTTGTAGCGATAGAACATTCCACCCGCACCGACGAGGCAGAAGTGGCCGTTGCTGATCGGGATGCCCGCCGTGGCTGATGTGCCGACCAGGAAGTACCCAAGCTGTCCGGCGGGGCCTCCCGTGACTTCCAAGTGTAGGTCGGACAGCACAGGGCCGATCCCGGTGCCGGTTATCCAGGAACCGCTCAGATCAGCGGACTGCCCGGACGAATTGCCACTCGCCGGAGAGCAGAAAGGGGACCCCACTACATCGGGAGCTTCCAAGAGTCCTTCGTAACTTACGGCTTGGGCGTAGATGTCCCCGCCATCGTTTCGCGAATCGCTCCATGCGAGTACCGCCGAATAAGTGCCTTTCGAGACAGCCAAGCGCGCTTTTCCGCTGGGGGTTGAAGACACGTCGAAGCGCGGCACGTGCATGGCCCCGGCCGAATCCAAAACCGCACCGTAGAGTTGGCTATTGCCGAAACTAGGGGCGGAGTCCCAAAAGACGAGGGTTCGCCCGCCCGTACTCTTGGGAACAATGCGTGCCATGTTGTGGTCATTCGAACCTAGGGGCTCAAGGGTTGTACCCGCCGAACCCCACATGCGGTTTCCGCCGGCATCCAAGCGCTGGGCGGAGATTCCCGACTGACTTTGGGCGCCGTTGAGTTCCTTCCAGGTGATGTACACCGAGTCGTTTACGAAATTGTAGGAGGCGTGCGGATTGACCCGGAGTTGCCCAGGAACATCCGCTACAGCAATGCCATTGTGGACCCAAATTTCCGCGCCGGCATGGTCGACCTTTTGCACGAAGCATTGCAGCGTGGGGGAGGCTGTGTACCAAGTGAAGATGGTTGCGGAGTTGCCCTGTAACATGGTTGGGAAGTTTCCGAATTGCAACGAGCCTCCGTCGAAGATCGCTACGGGGGCGGCCCCCCACAGGGGCGCTCCATTCACGTCGRATTTTTGCGCGACCAAGTGCTTGGGCGAAGTGAACCCCCCGGTTTGGTGGACCATGGAGATGACGACCTCACCCCAGTTTGCGAGCTTCATGTCGGACAGGACATAAGATCCACTAGGTGCTGTTAATGTCACCGGGGCTGCCCACTGGGGCACGCCTGCTTCGTTGAGCCGCATGAGCTTGACCTCGGAGTTTTCGGTCCATCCGACGATCGAATCCTGCCAGCTTTGCATGCTTTGGAAGTTTGGGAAGGACATGATCTTGGGCGCTGCCACAAAGCCGGCACCATTGGTCAGGGTCACGCCACCGGGGCCCCAGAGCAAATTGCCTGTGGCGTCGATCCTGTTTGCGCTGATCTCCGTGGAGCCGGAGCTGTCGTCGCGGTAAGCGAGTAGCGCTTCTCCGTTGCGGGCCATGTCGAGCCCGTAATCCTGCGTGGAGCTGAATGATCGGTCAGCGACCAGGACCCCGTTGTGGGGCAGGATTTCGTTGCCAAGCCTGTCCAAGCGTTGCAAGCGCACATCCCAACCGCTGCCAATGCCATCGAGCCAGCTCATCCAGACTCTGCCGTCCAAGTCGGCCACCATTTTGACCTGGTTTTGATCCGAGGCGGCATCGCCCACCGCCAGGTTGACCGCAGGGTCGCTCGACCATTGCGCTAAAGCTGGGCTTGCGAGAAGGAAGGCGGTCAGAATAGAAAGGCCGGAGCGGAACGGATGCTGCATGGTGCGGAGTGCGGGAATGGGGTCAGGGCTAGAGTCCTACAAGTGTAATCGAAATTGTGAGGACGGTGACCTTCAAGCCCAAACCGGTGATACGAACGTAGACTAGGTTCGCAACCTCTGTATCGCGTACCCATCCAGACCCCGTAGCCATGACCCAGCAGCATTCCTCAGTTTCCAATTCCGAAGGCCGCGCTCCCAAGGGCGTCGTTTTGGCAGACCTCACTTGGCTGCAGGCCGAGAAGCTTTTTGATGAAAATACGGTGGTCGTGATTCCGATCGGGGCGGAGGCCAAGGAGCATGGACCGCATCTCTTGCTGAAGAACGATCTACTGATCGCTGAGTACTTTGCGGGCCGTTTGGTTGCCGAGAGCGAGATCGTTTTGGCGCCAACCCTTAACTACAACTACTACCCTGCGTTCACCGAGTACCCCGGATCAACCACCTTGCGTTTGGAGACGGCGCGGGACCTGATGGTGGACATTTGCACGAGTTTGGCGCGCCACGGTCCGCGTCGCTTCTATGCTTTGAACACCGGCGTTTCCACCAACCGAGCCTTGGAGCCGGCGGTGGAAATTTTGGCGTGCCAAGGGATTCATCTCGGGTTCACGGACTTGCGCTCCTTCGAGAAACTGGAGCAGGGCGTGGGGGAGCAGGAAGGGGGGACCCATGCGGATGAGATCGAAACTTCCATGATGCTGATCATCGCCCCCTGGAGCGTGGATATGTCCAAGGCCGTTTGCGATTACAACCCGAGGCCGGGTGGTGGCTTGACCCGCTTCGAGGACCGCCCTGGGTCCTATTCTCCGAGCGGTGTGTTTGGCGATGCGACCTTGGCGAGTGTGGAGAAAGGCGAGGTCGTCGTGGAGGCCTATGTGGGCCAACTATTGAAAGATGTAGAAGCCGTGCGCACGGCGGTCTTACCGGGCTGAGCGGTAAGGCCCTGGGAGCACGGAAGATTTTTCCGGTAAGGGGTCGCTCCGCGCGGGAGACCGTCCCCCCAACGGGACAGGGCGAAAAGCGGATTCCATTCTTGTTAGGGGCGGGTCGAAGTAACCCCGTACCCCTTTCGACATAAGCATCATGGATCTAAAAGACCTCCCCCAGAACGGCAATCCTCTCATGGACACTACAGGCCTTTGCGATCAAGATCGCAGCGAGATTGAAAAGCAATTGATGGCAGCGGAAACGTGGGTGGCCCAATTCCGCCAACTGTTCGACTCCGAGCACGTGCACCTGGTCGAAGGCTTGAGTATCGTTCAGAAGGGTATGGTTTCGACCTTGGAGTTCAGCAATCAGCTTTTGGATGCCTTCAACGGCATTCGCACGGAAGGCTACGAGTTGCGCACCCAGTCCCAGGACATCGTCGAGGCCACCGAAGACTTGGTCTCTTCGCTTGGGCATACCCGAGACAACTTCAAGACCATGACCACCAGCGTGGATGAGATCTCCTCTATCTTGGGAGAGATCGAGGACATCGCCGAGCAAACGAACCTGCTGGCGCTCAACGCGACCATCGAGGCCGCTCGCGCCGGTGCCGCCGGACGCCGTTTCGCTGTGGTGGCCTCCGAGGTCAAAGCCCTTTCCAATCAAACCGCGCAAATGGTGAGCCGCATCAGTCAGATCACGGCCACTGTGGTCACGACCGCAGCCGATGCCCAAGGTGCCATCGCCACCGCGGAGAAACAAGGCGAAGCCACACTGCGAACTGTGGCCACCTTTAACGATGGTATCGAAGCCACATTCGTGCGCACCGATGAAGCCACCGATCATCTGGATAAAGCCAATCAGCGCACGTTCATGGGTTTGGCCAAACTCGACCACGTGATTTGGAAGACGAATACCTACCTATCCGTGCTGCGTGATGAGCCCGTCTTTAAGTACGTGAGTCACCACAACTGCCGTTTGGGCAAGTGGTACTACGAGGGCGAGGGCGCCCTGAAATTTGGGCGGACACCGAGCTACGGTAAGATTGATGCTCCGCACGCGACCGTGCACAATGGAACCCAGAAAGTGTTCGACCTGCTCGGGCACGGTAAGGACAACTTCGACGGCATCGTGGCCGCACTCACTGAGATGGAGCGCGGCAGTGAAGGCGTGTTCAACGGCTTGGACGTGGCACTGGAAGAGTCGGACCGCTCCTAGTATCCAAGGAGTTCAAAGAGCCCCCCGTCCAGCCCTAAAGGGGGCTGGCCGGGGGGCTCTGTTCGTTTCAACGGGGTTCTCGGGTGCCGACGCGAGCCGGCCCTTCTAGAGGACCGTGACCGTCAATGTTGTTGCTGAGGTCAGAACCGCGTTGCCCTGGGGTTCCCACCAGGTTCCGCGCTTGGGGAAGTAGGGCTTTAGGTTGTCATTGAAGATCGAGTTGTCGTCGGAGATCTCCCAGAAGAGGCCATAGGGCAGGTTGCCCATGCCCGTGGCCGCGTCGATATCTGCCAGCCCCATGGCTTGTAGGGAACCGTCTCCGGAAGATAGCCAAGTGGGGTATTCGATAGGGTTGCCGGCCGTTTCACCGGGGATTTCAAAGACGTCAGCGCCTCCGTTGGGGTTGGTCCAGGCGTGGTTGGGATCCATGCGGTGGGCATACCAGAAGCGTACGCCATGGTCGTCTTCCACGACCCCGAATTTGTCTGTAGCCGGGTCCACATGCCCACGATCCCAGATTCCGATGTCGCCCAGTGAAGTGCTCACCACGGCCACCGGGTTG
>JAESRM010000057.1 GCA_016764635.1 Planctomycetota bacterium | reverse complement strand
GTGGTCTTTGGCGGCGGCAAGCTCGGCGCGCAATTCTGGGGATATTTCGGATTGCAGGGTGAACTTTAGCCCGTCAAAACCGGAATGTAGGATGTCCACGTTCATTTACCCTGTCTTTCGATCTCGTATTCGTGGAGGGGGGTGTTACAAGACCCCCCTTAATTCCGCAGTCTTTGCGGTGATGAATTTGGCTCGCGCAACAAGGTCGACATTCCGACTCCTGAGCTGGTTGTTAATCAATGCAGCGGAGTGGAGGAGGGCCAGGACATCGCCCGCAAGCTACGCCAGGTTTGCGAGCGCTTCCTTGCACGCACACCGCGTCAAGCCGGCTGGATTCCCCGTTCTCGTTCCGTGGCCCAAGCGGCCCAGCGCAGCACCCCCTTTGTGGGGCCCAAACGCCGTGGTCTAGAGCAGCTTTGCCTGCGCCAAATTGCGGGACGATTCCGAGTTTTGGTAGGCGGATGTGCCCCTGCGGGGTGCCACTGAGGGGTAGGAGGTCGCATAGCTTCAATCTGGATCAGCCCTGGGTCTCAAACCTAAAGCGATCCCTTAACCACGTCGATAGCTTCAACGGATATGTCAATTCTTTCCACATGGAAGGCCTGGAACCTGCAAATGGCAGTGTTCGCAGGCTCAGGGACCGCCCTGATCACGCTCCTGCAGCATGCGCCTGCACGGGTGGCGTGCCTGCGTGGAGCGATCGCATGGTTTGCCGTGCTCGTGCTCGGGAAAGGGACAGCATGGGTTCTACAGCGCGTGGAAGAGCTCAGTGCCCAGGCTGCCAAGGAATTGGCCCAAGCCCAATTGGCCGAAGAGGAAGCTGGAGAAGCGAAATGATGGTTTTCAGCGCACACAAAGGGGACCTAAATGGTTGAGGCCTACGCAACGGAGGGAGCCTTCTCCCCTGATCGTGACCAATTGATCCTCGAGCACATTCCCCTGCTCAAGCACATCGCTGGGCGCATGAATTTCGACAGCAACGGCAGCATCGATGGCGATGACCTGTACGGCTTTGGCATGTTGGGTTTGATCGGAGCCGCCGACTCGTGGGATGTGACCCGCGGTTTGAAATTCTCCACCTTTGCCTATCCGCGAATCCGAGGCGCCATCCTGGACGAGCTCCGTCGCAACGATCTACTTTCGAGAGGCCGACGTGAGAAGGTCCGCCTGTTGAGTGGTGCCGTCGCGCGTTTGGAACAAGCCCACGGGGTCCCTCCCTTGCCGGAACAGCTGGCCGAGGAACTCGGCATGACCATGGATGAGGTGGACTCCATCATGGTTTCCGCCAGTCATGCGGTCGAGACCACCCTCACGGCAGAGGACGGCAGCATGCTCGAAAGCATGCTTTCGGATCCCCGTGCGGAAGACCCGGTCGACAGCGCCGAGTGGAAAGAAATGAAGGTCATCCTGGTCAAAGTGATCGAGGACCTTCCGCCCCAAGAAAAAACCGTGATCGCGCTCTATTACGCAGATGGAATGCTTCTGCGTGAGATTGCTGAGGTCATGGATGTTACAGAATCACGAATCTCACAGATCCATAGCCGGGCCCTGTACCGGCTGAACCGCGAACTTACCTGCCGAACGAACGACGATCCCACCCAACAAAACGAGGAATCACTATGGACGGATTCATAGGCCCCATTCAGAAGCCCCTGGCGATCTCACCCATCACCAAGGAAGGCAATACAAACGATCAGAGCAAGGAGTTCACCCTGTTAAGCAAGGATTCCGAAGAGCCTGAGGCTGAGCCGACTCCTGAAGACCACCACCTCGACCTACCTGTGGGACCGCCGCGTTTTGACGAGACGGGACAACGCATCGACTACACCGCCTGAGAAGCGAATACCAAATGGAATCAATCATCCTGAAGGCCACCGATGGCCGTATCCAACCCTTGTCTGTGAAGAACCTATTGGGGAAAACGCGCCCGGTCGCTCGCCAGAGCAATGGTGAGCCTTGCAAGCCGACCATCGAGGTCCTCAAGGTTGGCGCCGAAGTGCGCGGCATCGAGGTGCGCTGCACCTGTGGCGAAGTCACCGTCATCGAGCTTAGTTATCCGCCCGCCTAAGGGCCTCCCGAACAACCCCGCCCGAGGGCTAAAGTCCTCGCACCCGACCCATTCCACGAATGAACATGAATACTTCAACCCGCTGGCTGCTAGCCCTTCCCTTGCTGATGACAGCATGCGCGACCGCGCCCCCCGTTGGTTCCGTCCCCGTCAACCCGGCTGCTGGCTGGGCGACTGGATTGAACAACACAGGAACGGTGCTYTACGGGCGTGAYGGAAGYCCCGTAGGTAACGCGGCATYCATGGCTGGAGGCCCYGGCCAGATGGCCACGCCAGGTGCCACCATCACCGGCACCGACCAAATGCCCCATCGGCCCGCTGATACCGGCGGCAGCCGTCCGGTGTTGCTCGAATTGTTCCAGGATGCCGTTGCCGAGCGGGACAACTTGAGTCTCGAGCTTGAGATGACTCGCATCGCACTGCGTGAGACCGAGGACCGTCTCATGGAGATGGAGAATCAGCTCACCTTGGAGATCCAAGCGAGCCAGGCGGCWACSGCCAGCCACCAAAARTCAGAGGCSCAGACCTACGARATGGGTCGACGTTTGGCYGTCGCTCAAATGCGCCGCTTGGAAGCTGAGAAGCTTCTACTCGAAAAGACTTTGGCAGAACGCCGCATGATGTTGGAGAGCGCTGAATGAAGTACTCGCATGCATTGGCAGCGGCATTTCTGTGCGTAGTCTCAGCCGCCTGCACCAGTACTTCCGGCCCCAGAATCAACCTGGCTTCGGCTAGTGTGGTGGCGGACTTTGACAGCTACACCTTACGACGCGTTGGATTGATGCCTATCAGCGGGCTCGATCCCACCCTGGCTGAGTCCCGGGAGATGGCGACCACATTGGCGGCGGAATTCGCGGCGGTCACGGGCTTGGAAGTCCTGGTTTTGAGCCCTACGGACCTGAGTGAGGTCAAGGACTTGCAGCCCCACAACCGGGGTGAGTTCAACATGCGCACGGTCATCGATGTGGGCAAACGTCATCGCTTGGACGGGCTCTTGGTCGCCACCCTAGTCGAGCGCAATGTATATCCGCCCCAGCGCATCGGCCTTCAAATGGACTTCGTCTCGACGGAGACCGGTATGAGCCTGTGGTTTGGCAATTTGGCCGCGGACGCAAGTTCCAGGCGTACCCAGCAGGCCGTGTATGGCTGGACGCACAGCCAGTTCTCGGATGAACATTTCGACAACGGCGTGGTTCTGATCTCCCCTAAGCGCTTCTTCCGGTTCGCATGCGCCCAATTGGTCGAGCGCTTCAAAGTCTCGCCGGGCAACCGCTAAAGCAGGGAACGAAAAAAGCGAATGCCGCTCTGGTTGCCATAAAGAGGCAATCAGAGCGGCATTCGCTTTGTTGTAAGTTGCAGGCTAGGCGCCGAGCAGGTTGTGCGCGGCCATTTCGATTCGCTCTTGCGTGAGCAGGCTGCCGTCCTGGTATGCGCTGCGCAGTTCCTTGACCAGGTCGGCACGCAGGGCGTCGCCTTCCAAGTTGGAGGCGATGTGGTTTCGGGCTGCTTCGGAGAGCTCGATACGGTCGGAGTGGGCGGGTCGGCGTAGTGCCTTGGCCTCTTGACCGTGTCCTGCCTGGACCTGTGTTTCGTTTTGGGTCTTGGCAGCACCTAAGCCAATCCGCTTGGAGTCAAGGGCCTTAGCGGACCCTTGTTGATCATTTGTTTTGCGAAGTTCCATATTGGGTTCCCGCGATGGGGTGGGACTCTTGTTTGCCCGAACAGCGATCCAAGCCAGAAGGCGAGGTAAACGGGTAAGTTGGAATGGTGGGGCACCCGGAATCCGGGGCTCCAATCAAGTTTTCGGCACAATCCCGGAATGGTTTAGGGCTTGCAGGCGGAAACCGGCGATTTTTCTCTCCAGGGGGTCGGTTGGAAGCCCGGACCCAAATAGGGGCCACAGGGGGGGGCGTAAGGACGGTTTTGCATGTCGCAAACAGGATTGGCAAACCATAGCTTGAGCGATCGGGGCCAGCTGTTCAGGATAGGCGCATGCGACTTCTTACGATTGCATTGTGCGTATTGACTTTTGGGGCCAGCCCCCTATTCGCGGTTCAGAATGATCCGGTCGAGGGGGAGTCAACCCCGGGACCGGGCGCGCATTACACGATCCATGCGCGGGTGGACACGTCCAACCAAATGTTGGAGGGCGAGTACTCGCTGCAGTGGACCAACAGCACGGATCAAGCCACGGGGGAGCTCTGGTTTCACCTGCACCACAATGCGTATGCGAACAATCGCACCACCCACCTGACGGAGGCCAAGGGTTATCTGCGCGGCCTCAAGATCGAGGATGGCTGGGGTTGGCAGAAGGTGACTCAGATGTCGGTGGGCGGCGTGGACTTGCTGCCGAGTCTGACCTTCGAGCAACCCGATCGGGCCTCCGGCAATGGACAAGGCCTGGACAGTGGCGACCGCACGGTCTTCAAAGTGCTCTTGCCGGATCTGGTAGAGCCGGGCGGGCACGTGCTCGTCAACCTCAAATGGGAGTCCAAGATTCCCCGGGTTCGCAGGCGTACCGGCATCAAGGATGAGTTCTTACTGATGTCGCACTGGTTTCCCAAGCTCGGGGTGTACGAAGGCGCCGAGGGTTGGAACTGCCACCAGTTCCACATGAACACCGAGTTCTTTGCGGACTACGGCACCTATGACGTGACGCTCAATTTGCCGGAAGCTTATGGACAGGGTCCCGATAAGGAGGGTCACTGGATCGCAAAGGTTGGAGCCTCTGGTGGACTGGCTGAGCCGGCTCGTTTGGAGGGTGGACGCCTGGTGGTTCGATTCCTGGCGCCGACGGCTGAGGACCGGCAACGCAAGGATCCCATCACAGGTAGCTCCCCGGTCTTGCACGGCTTCGCGTGGACCGCGGATCCCCGCTATCGTGTGCACACCAGGCGGTTTGTGTTCGATGAGTGGGCCAAGCTCTATCACCCGGAGGTGCAAGCAGCGGCCATTGCTTTTGGCAAGTCCTTGAAGGACATGCGCTTGCGGGACGTGGAAATCACGGTTCTGATTCACCCCGAGCGCGAGGGGCAATGGGAACGGCACGCGGAAGCGACGGCAGCGACGCTCTTCTTCTACGGGCTTTGGTGGGGCGAATATCCCTACGAGAAAATCACGGTGGTCGATCCGGCATGGGGAGCTGGCGGGGCCGGCGGAATGGAATATCCGACCCTCTTCACCGCGGGCACCCAACGCTTCACCAGCCCCCAAATGCACCAACCGGAAGGCGTGACGGTGCACGAAGCCGGCCACCAATTCTGGTACGGGCTGGTGGGCAACAACGAATACGAAGCGGCGTGGATGGATGAGGGATTCAACTCATTCACCGACTCCGAGGTCATGCTGCGTCACTACGGACCCCGGCGCTCCTATCGACGCTATTCGAGGCTCCCCGTTTGGGGGCGACGCCCCGCGGCCATGCCCACGAGATCTGGAATGGCTGGGACTTTCACCGGAGCCCGTTGGAATGTGCCGAACCCGCTTGATTGGAAGTTCCTGAAGGGCGTGACGCTCAAGCCCACCCAAGTGTCCCCGTTCATCGAATGGTGGCAGGATCAGCCTGGCATGACCTTTGTCGAGCAGTATTCGGATCCCCGTTGGGGAGACCGTAGCGGCTACTTGCGCAGTCCGGACATGGATCCGATCGAGACCAAAGCCTTCGAATACGCCAACCGTAGCAGCTATCGCACCAACAGYTATCCGCGCACTGCGGTGGCCTTGCGCACGCTTCAAGGGCTGGTAGGCAATGACGCTTTCCTACGCGGGATGCGGCACTACGCCGACTCCTATCGTTACAAGCATCCTAAGCCGGCGGATTTCTACCAAGCGTTCCAAGAGGGTGCCGAGCAGGAGGTGCAATGGTACTTCCAGGACATTTTCCAAGGCACGGGTACGGTGGATTGGAGCGTCACGGTCGCAAGCTCCACGCCCCCGACAGAGAAGGGCTGGTTCCTCTCCGACGAAGGAGATTGGGTCAAGGCCGGGGCTACGATTCAAGCCCCTGAGGCGCCCGCAATCGAGGAAGGGGAAAGCCCCGAAGAGACTAAAGAGGAAATCGTCAAGCCGGACAAACCCCTGCGCCACTACAACGTTGTTGTGCGTCGACGGGGCACCCTGCGTTTGCCCTTGCCCATTCAAGTTCGCTTCAGCGATGACACAGAACAGACATTTGACTGGAGCCGCGAGCTTCAGGATGGGTCGATGTGGTGGCGTTTGCCCATCGAACCTGGTTTGGCCGAGATCGACGCGGTCATTCTGGATCCCGATCGCGGGTACTTCCTAGACATGGACATGTCCGACAACCAATGGTTTCGGTCCCACAAATCGAGCCGATCTGCACGCTGGTCCGAGCGGGCCTTCACCCAGTACTCACACCTCCTGCACTTCTTTTCCACCCTGGGGGGCTGATCCGATGACAACCACAAGAACCCGTTCCATGGCCCGCATTCGCGAAGGCCGCTTGTTTTTGATCTCGCTGAAAGTGTCCTTTGGGCGCCTGTCGCTTTGGCTTTCAGTGGGCGTGCTTTTGGCGCTGCTCTCGTTCGCCGTCGCCATGCCCACTTACTCATGGTTTGAGTCGCTTGGGCAAAGTCGAATGCAGCCCAGCGAGCAGTTCGGATCCTTGAGCACCGTGTTCCGCCAGGATCATGGAGAAGGCTTGGCCCAACTCAATCGCAGCACGGCCGGTATTGCCGCCGTGATGACCCTGCTCGCTTGGTTGCTCGGCATTTTCGTGGCCGGCGGTTGGCTGCAGGTCACTTTGGAGCGCACACAGCATCAACTCCTGCGCCGATTCTTCGTGGGCGGTGCCCGGCACTTTTGGCGCTTCCTGCGGCTGGCCCTTTTGGTCTTGCTGGTCCTTGGCGTATTCCGCTGGGTGCTCTATGACGCGCCGTTCAAGGAGCTGGTTTTGCGCCGGGGCTTTGGTGTTCCCGAAACCGACCTTCTCCCCGGTCGCAACCTGGAGTCGTTTGATTCGGAAGCCACCCGCGATCGCATCTATTGGTTGCGCGACGGCTTGATGGCCCTGCTCTTCATGTTGACCCTTGCCTGGGGCGTTTTCACCCGTACGCGTTTGGCCCTTTCCGGGTCCCGCTCGGTCTTGATCGCTTCTGGACTGACCTTGCTCAGCATCGTGCGTCACCCCTTGCGCACGCTAGCGCCCCTGTTCGGCCTGTTCCTGGTGGAAGTTCTGATCCTGGTCGCCGTAATTGGATCCCTGTCCACGTGGGTCAACACCCACATGGAAGGCCACCACGAGAGCCTTTGGGTCTGGATACTCCTCGCCCTGGGCCTGATCGGCCTGTTCTGGCGTGAGATTTCCCGAGGGGCCCGCTACCACGCAGCCGTCGTGGTCAGCAAATCCATGATCCGCGCATCAGCCCACGCGAACCCTTGGCAATCCATTGGCGGCCCCGGTGGGCCCCAATACCCCGTCTCCGAGGGCGACGACGACGATCGCTTCGGCGTGTCGATGTAAGGGTGCGCCACGGTCCGGTCGGGCCGTGGCAGGCGTCTCATTTTGTAAACTTAACGTAGCGTATCGGGGTTCCAGGTGTCTGTGGGGGGAACATCCAAGGGGCGGGGAGCATCCAACCGTAACCAGAGGACCCTTACCGGGTTCTCTGTTTGGCTTCGGCCTCTCTCTCCCCCCCTCGGCTCTCGCGAAGGCTCATTATGGGTCAATGGTTTGTGCAGTCTCCCGCTATGGGTCCTCTTTGGGCCTTGCAGGGGCCCAGACTTGCTTGGGTGGGGTTTATTTAGAGGGCGGAAG
>JAESRM010000153.1 GCA_016764635.1 Planctomycetota bacterium | reverse complement strand
GCCGCAAGGGGCCTCATGTGGCGTGCAGCCGGGGCCTTCATGACAGGGAATGGCCCGCCTGCTATATTGCTGCCCCGGCTCCATCCCAAGGCTCCAATGAAACTGCTGCTATTCCCCATCGCCTTCCTCGCGCTCACCGCTTTGCAATCTAGCGCCGCGCAAAAGCAAAACCCGCCCACGCGGAAACAGCTCAAGGAGTGGACCAGCGAGTACCTGGAATTAGGGTCGCGAGCCATGGACGGAGATCGCTCCCGGCAACTTGAAATCCTGAAACTTCTCGGGACCGCCGATGCGCTTACCGTAAATGGCGAAAAGTCATGGCGCAAGAAACTCGGCAAGGCCTGGACGAAACTGCCCGAGTTGCCCTTCGATAAGGGCGATGGCCACTATTGGAAGGAAGAACGGCGCGGGCGCTATATCGTGGGCGGCAAGACCAAAAAGCCCAAGGGCCTCTTGATTGCGATGCACGGGGGCGGCGTGGGATCGGCCGACGCCAGCGGCGCGGCTTCGCTTTATGGCCCCGCGGCCAGCGCCAACAAATGGGTCATGATCGCGCCCCAAGCCCTCGAGGCCACCGAATGCGGCTGGACCGATTCGGGCACGGAAGAATGGATCTGGGACCTGGTCGAGCAGGCGCGACGCACCTACAAGATCGATGCGAACAACGTGGTGTTGGCCGGGCACTCCATGGGCGGTTACGGCTCGTGGACCCTGGGCGCTCACCATGCGGATCGCGTGGCGGCCCTGGCTCCCGCCGCGGGCGCTCCCACTCCCGTCATGATGCGCGGCACCGAAGAGATCATCGACATCGACTGGGGCGTCGTACCGAGTTTGCGCAACGTGCCCATGGTCGTCTTCCAAAGCATCGACGATCCGCGCGTGCCCCCCGGTCCTAATCAATTCGCCACCAAAGAGGTCGCCAAGGCCCGCGAAGCTTGGGGCGGTTACGACGACTACGAGTACTGGGAACTGGACGGCCTGGCCCACTCCCCCCCGCCGGGTGGACCCAAAGCCCACTTCGAACGCTTCAAGAGCCTTGTGCGCAAACCCGTGCAAGACGTGGTGGTCTGGCAGCCGGTGCTCGATTGGAAGCGGCAGTTCTATTGGCTCTTCTGGGAGACTCCCGCGGAAGGCGCCATCGTGGAAGCGCGCATCGACCGCACCGCAAACAAAATCACCGTGCAGGTCAAGTTCCACAAACAGAGTGAGCAGGGTGCGGGGCTGGCGGTGCTGCTCGACAGCACGCTGGTCGACATGGAAAAAGAGGTCGTTGTCGAATTCAACGGCGCGGAGGTTTTCCGAGGCCTTCCCGAGCGTCGCCTGGAAGTCCTTTTCGATACGGCCACAAGCGGCGATCCCGATCGCCTGTACGTGTCCAAAATCCCGCTCCAGTAGAGTTGGGCGGCCACGGTGGCCCAGCCTCCGATTGAGGCAACAAGCCGTGGACCTGCCACCGTCCTCGGTTACAATGTGCATCCATGTTCGCCTTTGATCACGTTTCGGTCCGCTTCGGCGCGACCCAGGCACTCGACGATGTCAGCTTGACCATCGAACCGGGCGCTACCACAGTTTTGATCGGCTCCAGCGGATCGGGCAAGTCCACCCTGCTGCGCTCAATGGTCGGATTGGTGAGGCCCCAAAGCGGGAGCATTCGCTTCGAAGGCCAACCCCTGGCCGATTCCGACTTCACCGCCCTGCGCACGCGCATCGGATACGTGATCCAAGACGGCGGCCTCTTCCCCCACCTGGACGGTCAGCAAAACGTCTGCTTGCTTGCGCAGCACCTCGGCCGCGACGCCGACTGGATTGAGGCCCGCTGGCGTGAACTCGCGCAAATGGTGCAATTGCCCGCCGACGCACTCAGCAAGTTCCCCACGCAACTCTCCGGCGGCCAGCGCCAACGTGTCGCCCTCATGCGCGCCTTGATGCTCGACCCGGACGTATTGCTGCTCGACGAACCGCTGGGTGCCCTCGACCCCATCATCCGCGCCGACCTGCGCGCGCACCTGATCGAAATCTTCGCCAAACTGAACAAGACTGTGGTTTTCGTCACCCACGACATTCGCGAAGCCGCGGCTCTGGGCGGCGCGACCGTTTTGCTGCACGATGGCCGCATCGAGCAAGCGGGCACCATTGGCGATATGGCCGCCGCACCCGCGACCCCGTTCGTACAGCGCTTCCTCGAAGCCCAAGGCGCAGGCCGCTGACATGTTGAAGCTCATACTCCTCGCCAGCGCGCTATTCATTTGCGGAACTGCACAAGCCCAGGAATTGAGGGTGGGCTCGAAGAAGTTCACCGAGTCGGTGGTGCTTGCCGAAATGGCCGTTGCCTTGGCTCAAGATGCAGGGACACCGGCCACCCACAAAGCCGAACTCGGCGGCACACGCGTGCTTTGGAACGCTTTGTTGGCCGGCGACATCGACGTCTACCCGGAATACACCGGCACAATCACCCAGGAATTGCTGGGCGGTTTTGTGGGCGACCAAGAAGCCCTACGCGGCAAGCTGCTCGAATTGAATGTGTACATGGGCGCGCCGCTGGGGTTCAACAACACCTACGCCATCGCCATGAAGGCCGAGAAAGCCCAAGAACTCGGGATTCAGCGCATTTCCGACCTGGCGCAATTCCCGGACCTGCTGTGCGGCTTCGGCAACGAGTTCTTGGACCGCGCCGACGGATGGCCGGGTTTGCGGGAGACCTATGGGCTTCACGAATTGAGCGTGACGGGCCTCGACCACGATCTGGCCTACCGGGGACTGGATGCGGGCAGTATGCACGTGATGGACGCCTATTCCACGGATGCGGATGTGGCGCACTATGGCCTGCGCTTGCTCGAAGACGACGCGCAGTACTTTCCTGAATACCAGGCGGTCATGCTCTAYCGCTTGCAGCTGAAGCWAGAACGCGGCGAGATCGTTAAGGCCATCGAACGCTTGGCTGGCAGCCTCGATGAAACGAGCATGGCGCGTTTGAACTCCTTGGTGAAAATCGACGGGCGCAGCGAGCGCGCTGCGGCGGCCGCTCACCTGGGCCCGGTGCTCGGCGTCAAAGTCGCCACTTACGAGATCAGTTTCTGGGCACGCCTCTGGAAGAACACCCAGGACCATTTGACCCTGGTTCTGATCTCCCTCGGTGCCGCAACCCTGGTCGCGATCCCGCTCGGAATCACAGCCGCCCGCCACGCGCGCTTCGGCACCCTAGTGCTCGGTACCGTCGGCATCCTGCAAACCATCCCCTCCCTAGCGCTGCTGGTTTTCATGATCCCGGTGCTCGGCATCGGCGCGCCGCCCGCCATCGTGGCCCTGTTCCTTTACAGCCTGCTGCCCATCGTGCGCAACACCTATGCCGGCCTGACGGGCATCGCGCCCGAGCTGCTCGAGTCCGCCGACGCCCTGGGCCTCTCGCGCAGCGCCCGGCTGCGCCTGATCGAATTGCCCCTGGCCTCGCGCTCTATCCTGGCCGGCATTCAGACCGCCGCGGTGATCAATGTGGGCACCGCCACCCTGGGTGCCCTGATCGGCGCTGGCGGCTTCGGCCAGCCGATCCTCACGGGCATCCGCCTGGACGACACGGGCCTGATCCTGCAAGGCGCGGTCCCCGCCGCCCTACTTGCCCTCATCTGCCAGGCCATTTTCGCCCTGTTATCGCGTATCATGGTGCCTCGCGGCCTGCGTATCCAGCCGCACCCTACGGCCCATGACGCTTGATCTCATAAGAACGATGACCACCCAAGTCCTGCTGGACCACATGGCGGATGCTAGGGCTTTGACGCTCTCGCTCTTCGCTGAGGTCGACGATGCGGCGCTCATTGGGCCGCAACTTTCGATTGTGAATCCGCCGCTTTGGGAGGTGGCCCACGTGGGTTGGTTCTACGAGCGCTGGATCCTGCGGCACTGCGGTGAAAGGCCYTCGCGCATCACTTCGGTCGACCCCGACGCCCTCTACAACTCCGCCGARATCGCTCACTTCGGTCGCTGGGAATCCTTGCTGTTGCCCCGGGGTCCKGTYTTGGACTTCMTGGAAGCCACCCACGCCCAGGTGTTGGAAGCTGTGGCCCAAGGCGACGGTGACGCCAAACTGCGCTACTTCGCCCAACTCTGCCTGTTCCACGAGGACATGCACGTGGAGTCCCTGCTTTTCACTCGGCAGACCTTGGGCCAGGCGCGCCCCACTTGTTTGCCCGCGCGGCCCAGCGCTAACGGTACTGTTGCCATCAACAGCCAAGACGTGCCCGTAGCCGGCGGGACCGTACGCATTGGAGCCGAGCGCGACGAACCTTTTGTCTTCGACAACGAGAAGTGGGCCCACGATGTGATCCTGGAGGATTTCCAGATCGCATCCCTGGCCACCARCGAAATGGACTTCGCCGAATTCGTCAACAGCGGCGGCTACCAGACCCGCGAGTGGTGGTGCGACGAAGGCTGGGCCTGGCGCGAGCGCGAAAACGTGGGGCAACCCGCCTATTGGCGCGGGGACAGCCGTCGCGGCTGGGAGCTGCGCGAGTACGAAACGTGGCGGCCCTTGCGCGCTGACCTGCCGGTCATGTTTGTCAATTGGTACGAGGCCATGGCCTGGTGCGAGTGGGCCGGTCGCCGCCTGCCCACGGAAGCAGAATGGGAAACAGCCCACAAGCGCGACCTCGAACACAATGAAGCGCCCGTGTCCCATGTGGACCTGGCCTTCGCAGGCTGTGCCAGCCCCGTCGTGCAGAGTGGCCCCGCCCGCTGCCAATTCCTAACCGGCAACGTATGGGAGTGGACCGCCACCACCTTCCAACCCTACTCCGGTTTCTCCGCGGATCCCTACCGGGAATACTCCGAGCCCTGGTTCGGTGACCACAAGGTACAACGCGGCGGCTGCTTCACCACGCGCAGCCGTATGTTGCGCCCGACCCTGCGCAACTTCTTGACGCCCGACCGACGCGATCGTTTCAGCGGCTTCCGTAGCTGCCCCATTTAGTTTCAACCATGCAGCTTCTTAACCAGTCCGAGCGCTTTCGTCTCATGGGCGGGCCCGCCCCCGACATGCAGGCCGAGTTCGCCGCCGATGTCCTGCAAGGCCTCAGCCAGCCGCAAAAATCCCTGCCCTGCCGCCACATTTACGACGCGCAAGGTTCGCGCCTCTTCGAAGAGATCTGCGCATTGCCCGAGTATTACCTCACGCGCGCCGAAGCCGAGATCCTCACGCAGCACTCGCCCGCCATCCTGGCGCACATGGGCCAGGGCTTCGAGCTGGTCGAACTCGGTAGCGGCAGCGCAGAAAAAACGCGCCTGCTCATCGCCGCGGCATTGCAAAGCCAAACCGAGCTGCACTACCGCCCCATCGATATCTCCCGCGATGCGATCGCCACCAGCGCYGTCGACCTACTGGCCGATTTCCCCGGCCTGCACATCGACGGCTATGCCTCCGATTACGTGACCGCCCTGCACGATCTTTCAGCCTCGACCGATGCGAAGGCCGGCCCGCGCCTGATCCTCTGGCTGGGCTCCAGCGTGGGCAACTTCGACCGCCCCGGAGCCGCGGACTTCCTACGCCTACTCCGAGCCGAACTGCGCCCCTGCGATGCGCTGCTGCTGGGCGCCGACCTACGCAAGCAAAAGCCCACCCTAGATGCCGCCTACGACGACGCCGCCGGCACCACCGCCCGCTTCAACAAGAACCTACTAGTGCGCATCAACAACGAGCTAGGCGGGAACTTCCCCATCGAAGCCTTCCGCTACCAAGCCAACTACGAAGTCGACACCGGCCGAGTCAAGATGAGCCTGATCAGCACCGAAGCATGCAGTGTGCACATCGAGCAGCTCGACCAGGACTTCTCTTTCGAAGCAAACGAAGCAATCGAGACGGAAGACTCCTACAAGTACTCCCTAGCCGAAATCGACACACTAGCCGAGGCCTCAGGCTTTCGAGTGGTGGACCAATGGTTGGACTCGAGACAACGCTTCAGCACTAGCCTGCTAAAGGGTAACGGACAGTACTGAGTCGACGCAGCTAAGCCCCGCTGATTCAAACTTGCAAACGTTCCGAAGTGGACGAAACTAAACCTGGTTCGGTATTGTCGGCTTCGTTGTCAGCCTCTCGATCTCGCGTGTCAAGTTTGCGCGTGCTTCGGCCTCTAGGGGGCGGCCCCACTCGGTCCAGAAGAGTTGCTCCTTCGCTAGCATGTGGGTGGACCATGCGCCGCGGCCCGTGGCCCAGTCCGCGTCGCTGACGTGTGAGAATTCAGCTCGAACCCGGCGCCCAACCGCTTGGTAGTCTTCCCAGCTGCCTGCGAGTGTTTCCAGGTCGAGATCGATCACCAGTCGGCTTTCTTCCAAGGTGGGGACATGGGTTTTGGTGTCGAGGRTGATTTGTCGCACGATTCCGATTGGCTTGGATTGCCAGCCTGCATCCTCGAGGTGCTGCACCGCAAGGTCAGCGCTCTCCTGTTCATTGGTGGCCGAACCCGCTTTATAGACCACGTCATGAAACCAAATGGCCATGACCTGTTCGTCGCTCAATCCCAGGTTGGCGCCGCTCTGTAGCATCTTCGCCACATGCTGCAAGTTGTGATAGCTGCGGTGCGGCTCGGAGTAGCGCCGGGTAAGCTCCAATAGAATGTGGGTCGGTAGCATGGGTCTTCATCCTCTGCCCTTATGGTAGCGAGCCCTCCCCTAAGGCGCCTGGGTCTGCCCAAAAATATCGGTTCCTTGGGGCAACCAGCGCGCAGAACACGGAGGTAAACAAGGAATGTATGTTCAAGTTGAGTCCCCGCTGTAACGATTCCGTCGCAAGCGTGTGGAGAGGTGATCGACTCGCATTCCGTGGTATGGTGAGCCGCTGGATCCTAGCGGGCTTGAAGCGCCAGGTCCTCAACGATTTCTCTCACCATGAATAAGAACAACTTCCTCCTTCTTGCTGTTGTAGCCGCCGGCCTTAGTTTTGCTACGTGGTTCCTCTTGGGACAAGGCAACGATTCGGATGTAAACGCTTATACCGGTGCGGAGGAATCCGTGGCGCAAGTAGACGTGGATTCCAAGGCGGAGCTACTCACTCAAGGCGCTGAAGCCTCCCTTCAACGTGGTGCCGTTCCAGGCGATATTGAATTGCCCGAGGCGGTTACAGAGGGACCTCAATCTCCTCCCGAGACGGACACACCCGAGCAGGTGGAGCCCGCGATTGGGACCATCGAGGTGACCGTTCTCGACGCGRCGGGGCAACCGGTCGTCGGCGCTTTAGTACGCGCTTCCAACATCGCGGAGAGCCTGCCCCGCAGCAGCCTGCGGGAACGGCGCGCAATGAAGGGCACGACCGATGAAAGAGGGGTCGCTTGGATTTCCGATTTGCCGCTTGGACTGCTACGTGTCGTCGCTCGAATAAAAGATTACGCCCCTGGAACCACCGACATCGTGACGCTCTCTTCTGCCAACCCGAGTGCTCAGGTCCAAATCGTCCTGCTAGAAGGCGGTGCCGCCGAAGGGCTCGTACGGGCGTTAGACGGGGCCGCGGCGGAAGGAATCAGAGTTTCGATCCACCTGAGGGCATGGCCGGACGCAGTCAACAGCAGGAGGCCATCCGTGATGCAGGCCAATGCGACTGCGCACGACGGCACCTTCCGCTTCGAGCACCTCACCCCCGGCGAATACACCCTATACACCCGCCCCAAAGGCGAGCGACGCCTCAGTGTCCCTAAGCAATCGGTGGTCGTGCAAATCATCGAAGGGCAGACGACCCAAGTGCCGTTCAAGGACTCGGCCGGGTCCTACGTACTCCTTTCCGGCCATAGGTTTCTCATTAAATCAAAGCAAAACGTCAAAAAAGCGCAGTTCACATGAATCAATAAGCATTTCTGCGTGTACCCCCTTAAGGGGGCATTGAAC
>JAESRM010000347.1 GCA_016764635.1 Planctomycetota bacterium | reverse complement strand
CCCCCACTTCTATTGAGCACTTCGTCGCGAGCGATCCGCACCGGAATGCCCCATCTGGTCATTCCGATTTGGATTCGCGGGTCCGAGTCCTTACGTCCCCACGACTCACTATCCGCCCAACCCCGGGCCTAACTCAAAGTCCTGAGCGATCACCCCATCCAAACAAACCTCCTATCTCAAAGCCTCCGGTCATCACATCTCACCATCCGCGATCCCCATTCAGCCCTGGATCCTCTACAATCCTCTCGATGGTCGGCCCCTACTCACTCACCTTTTCCGGCAATCGTTCAAAACGGCTCCTTTGGAATTCCTATCCACGTAGTACATGGATCAAGACAATCAGATTCACAGCAGTTCTGTCTCGGCCAGCGGCAGCCGGGATGCGTCGTCCCAGATCATCATTGAACAATCACAAAGCCAGCTTCAGACATTCTTTGACGAACTAAAGAACGGCACTAGCAACTACAAGACGGTTGCGAGCCTAAGCAGTCAAGTGGCCCAGGAGTATCAAGGTCGCTGCATCTTGGAGTTATTGCAAAATGCACATGATGCGCTGGCCCACTCAAGCTCTGACGGCAAACAGCGCATCTCGTTTATCCTCTCAACATCAACGGAACCAGAGCTTCTGATCGGGAACAGTGGCCAGCCCTTTCGTCGAGAAAACTTTGAGGGGATCTGTCAGCTTGGGCAGAGCCCCAAGAGTCCCAACAAAAGCGTGGGGAACAAGGGACTTGGATTTCGCAGTGTCCTGGAAGTGTGCACCCGTCCTGAGATATGGTCAACTTCTCCAGAAGCAGGAGGCCCAGCCTTTAATTTCCGGTTTGACCCGGATGTCGGTCAGTCGGTGGCTGCGGCTGTAGAGAATCTTGTGACGCTGGGACTAGATGCGAAATCGCCATTCGGTTCGGAGATGGCGCTCGTTGACTGGACTCCCGATCAGCTGAAGGCGTATCGCACTGGGTTAGCTAAGAACGACATCGATGCGAGCCAAGAAGCCAGGAAATTTCTCTCGCCGTACATGCTTCCGCTCCCTATTGAGCATCGGGTTCCTGACGTCGATAATTTGTTGAATCAAGGGCATGCCACCGTCATCAGGCTCATGCTAGATGGCGGTCGCCAGGGGAGAGTGGCCATCCATTCATTGAAAGCTCAGTTAGAGGATTTGGACGCGCACTCGCTAGTGTTCTTGCCAAAAATAGATGAGCTGATCATCGAGATCGATGGGGAACGGCGCACCTTAATTAGGACAGTCGAAGCAGTAGATGAGTGCCGGATTGGAGAGCAAACATCTCAAGAGCGGATCATAGTCAGCAGTTTCGGCCCCGGGCCTGGCGCGGAGTCATCTCTACGGTTCAATTCATGGATCAGGACCTTTGGGGGTGAGCAGCAGTCCGAGCAAATGGCACAAGTCTTAGCCGCGACTGAGCATCTCCCCAATCGGTGGCCAGAAGTCAACCGCGTAGATGTAGGTGTGGCAGTGGAGGAAGCCGACACACCTGGCACGGGCGTCTTTGTCATTTTCCTACCCACCGATGTTACAACAGGCACAGGCGCTTACATCAATGCCCCATTCTACGGCTCATTGGGCCGCGATCAGATTAAACTAACCGACTCCTACAACGAATTGTTGCTTGGGATTGTCCTCGACCTAATCCTTGACGTAATTGCAGATCTGACTTCGGGCGCTAACGAATGCTGGCACGCAAGAAGCGTTATTGATCTCCTTGCCTCGACCGCACCGGTCGGCGGAAGAGACTGGAAGATCATGGATAGGCTGATAAGTCGTGCGTCTAAAATTGGGCGTCCCCTGACTGAACAACACCTGATCCTCTGTGATCGGGGCTGGCGGGTTCCAAGTCAAGTTCGATTCATGCCAAAGGTCCCCACCTGCAGTCCAGTCCAATGCGAGGCTTGGCGAAAGCTCGCCAAATTCGAAGCGATTTCGGATGTACTAGATAGCCGCTCCWGTGCAGTTGAGAATTTACTTTGCGCGCTCGGAGAGAGTCCAGACCCCTTGCCCGGAGAATGGACACGGACGGTGGAGTCCATGGCGCTCGCGGTACAGGAAGAGAAGCTCGAGGTCTCGTGGGACGGCTTTCTGCGTAGTTTGATAGAAGTGCTACCAGAACAGCTCAAGCGCGCCCCAAGGAGAAACGAAGAAGACATCCTGGCTGGCGCTTGTTTCCTTCCCGACCAAACTGGAAGGCTGCATAGAGCAACCGATAAGGTAACGGTTTTCTTTCCGCCTGCTCGTGGAGCGGGCGAACAGGAAGAGTTTATTGGGGAAATTCCAGAAGCCCTTAGACACCGCATCGCTTTCCTTCATCTAGATGTTCAAACCCTCGAAGGATCGCAACGTATAAACACGGACGTACACAGTTTCCTGGACAAACGCTTTGTGCGAGCATACAGGAGAGAGGATTTGTTGCGAGATGTTGTAATAGATGGGCTTCCACTGTTACCCGCCGCCCATGGAACCAGCGATGCCGACCTGTGCTCCGATCTCTTTTTCTGGGCCGTGAAAGTCATTGGAAAGGAAGAGACTGAAGCACTCTTACGTCTTGTCAAGCGCTTGGCCGTGCCCTGCCACGGGGGATGGTATCCGATGAGCCAAGCAGTGTTCGGTCCGGGATTCCCTGATCCGTTCGGCGATTTGGTTTGGACTCTGGCGGATGAGCTCCCTGGGGACTCAGGCCGGCGGATCCGAGAGACTGTGCTATTGCCCCCTGATGACCCCCGCTGGCCAGTGCCGATGGGAAAGAGAACTGAATTCCTGGCCAAAGCTGGCGTCGTCAATGGACTAAGGTTGCAAGAACCCAGCAAAATCACTTTTACAACAGTCGGCTGCGGCAAGCATAAACTTCCTGACGTTCCCCCAAAGGGCTTGTCACAAGATACTTGGGACGACTGGCGAGAAGACGTCCATTCTGATGCAGCACCCTATTATGAAGGTGAATTCAAGTACTCGCTATCGGGGTTCTATTTCCTCCCAGAACTCGATTTCGTTTCTTGTCTAAGCCCCTCTGGGACCAACGCCTTGTGGCGTTTGCTGTTGGAATCATTCGCGCATTGGCCGGAAGCTTGGGAAGACGTGGCCATGACCAAGGAGGAAGGGCATGAGTGGTCGAGCTCTCTTCGATCCCCTCTAATGCTGTGGTTGACTACGATGCCATGGCTTTGCGACGGTAAGGATAGAAATCGTTTGGTCTCTGAACGCTGGTTGGTTGATGAGTCATTAATGCGGGGCCAGACTGACCGGTTTGCTCATCTTGCTCCTCTCTCGGCCGACCTAGCTCGAAAACTTCAGCTCAGCACTCCTTGCAGGGAAGTGCTAAGAAATCTGGGGCTCAACGTCTATCCGCACGAAGAAGAACGCACGGGTCCTGAACTCCTAGAAGCATTGGCCACTGCATGGCGTTGCCAGCAGGTTCCTGGACACCGGTTTGATGTATTCCTAGGCCAGATTCGCGAAGGATGGCGCCACCTTGATCCGGCCAAGGGTTTCCCAACACTATTCTTGATTCGCGAGGGTAAGCGCTCATTCACCACCTGCAAGATCGACAAGCTAGCTGAGGTCTACCTGCCAGACCACCGCGGGAGGGCCCAATACCTGATAGAACAGGGGATAGGGGTCTTAGAGATGCTTCCTGCAGATGCGAAGCGAATGGCCGAGAAGTGCAGTAAACTTAGTGAGATCCGCAACGCTTCTGATCTTAGTGAGTCTATTTTTGTTGATGGTGACCACTGGGTTGAGGACAACTCTGCGGGCRGACCTCTGAATGAGACAAGGCTAGAATGGCTCCCCGTTGTGCTCTTAACGATTGCCGCCTACGGTGGTGGTCGCCCTGTTGGAGCCGCTACAAAAGCGTGGGTTGCTGCGTCTGATCGCCTCAGGCGCGCACGGCTACTTGAGTGCGAAAAAATAGTTGTGGAGCTTGTCGATGGGGGTCGAGTTTTGGCTTCAAGCGAACCCGATTTCCAGTGGCTTTCTGGAGGCGTGCTTGCGGTACGACTCAGTGGGAAGGCCAACTACGAGCGTCTCGCAGGAGCAGCCCTGGATATGCTTTCTCGGCAGGACCTTCGTAAGGACCTAATGCTGGTACTCGGCTCTTTCTCCCCTCAGGAAAACCCAAGCTTAGAGCAAATAGAGGTGGCCCTAGAGAAGGCTGAAATAGACACTTCGGCCTTCCTTGATGTTCGCCAGCGTTGGACGGGGACTACGGCCATACTTGTGGACCGGGTCCGACCAGTCCTATGGGTACTTGGAATCTCAGACGAAGGGCTCGAGAAAGCCGCCTCCAAAGAAGTTGCCTTGATCGAATGGCTTGCGGCGAACGTCACGGAATGGGCTACAGAAGACATGCTCGTAAGCGCGAGGCGAAGTCACGATATGGGCGAGATGGGAAGCAAGGCTTGGCAGGCACTCGGGGACATAGCACAGTTACCATCATGGAATCGTGCCCTTAGGCATCTCGACAAAAACTCAAGCTCTGTCAAGAATCTTGAGGCCGGAAAGCAAGTCAAGGGCCATTTAGATGAAGCCACGCCCTTCCTTAGGGCTCTCGCTCGACATCTTGCGATCGCTGGAGGCGATCCGGGCATCTTCCACTCAATTGAAGAGGCTAGCCAGACATTTACAGCACCTGAGGATTGGGCTGAGACCTGGTGGGAAGTACCCATGAATGCCGTACTCGGTCTACTGAGGAAGCACTACGCCCGGATTATTAGCGCAGGGTCGCCAGTCCAACTCCTCGAAGGCGTGGAGGATCTTGACGGCTTGCGGAACTCGTTTCRTCGTGCAGGAATCGATGTGTCTCCCAATCCCTACGAAACAGCCAGCCAAAACAAGGCCGCGCATGAAGAGATGCTCACCGGCGTCCATGACTTGTACTTGGCTTGGTTGGAGTGCCGATCCGAAGATGCGGACGCTGCAGAGAAGCCGACGAAAACAGAAGGTATTGATTCGACCGCCTACTTACTCTTGTGGTCAGAAGGGGACCTACTCAAGCAAGCTCTCTCAAATGTGGATAGTCTTGAGTTTCGTGAAGCGGCCAAGGGCTGCCAGAGCCTTGAAGGCCTTCAGCAGCAATTAGGCCTAGACGCTGACGCTGTTAAGGTTCATCGAAGTAAACGGGAACTGGGGAAGGTCGAAGAGCAGCGTCAGAAACGGATATTCGATGTCGCTGGCTCCTCGTTTGAGGTTGGTAGCGATAGCTATTCGGACCTCTTCAGCCTCATGGATTATTTCCCAGTGGCAGGCGGGCCGCGCGCTAGCCAGGACGAATTCACACCACTAGCGGATGTTTCACCTGGCGTGCGTAAAAGCCGAGGTGACGGCAAGCCGAGCAAGACATCACACCGACGCCCGCCCCCTGAGCATCTCAAGGTTGTGGGGGTCGTCGGTGAGATGCTTGCATACCACTACTTGAACGCTGAGTTCGGAAACGATGTCATAACTCGTGACGCTTGGGTGTCTGAGATTCGCCTAGAGGTTCAGCCCCATAGCCCGGGGGAAGTGGACCATGTGAGCGACGGTCTTGGCTACGACTTCAGCTTCCGCCACAAGCGGATACAGATATATGTCGAGGTAAAGGCTACAGCAGGTGACGACACGCAGTTCGACCTCGGAATCAGCGAGATCAGAGCAGCAAGCCGTTTTGCTGGCAAGAAAACACACAGATGGCGCATCCTTCGAGTCAGCAACGCACTTTCGAAACACCCCTCATTTGAGTGGCTACCGAACCCCTTTGACGACGAGTCTAAGAAGCTCTTCAGGCTGAACAGGACTGGAATGACCGTTACTTACAGCAGAAAGAACTCATGAAAGGTTTGGTGTTTCAGCGAAATAGACACCGTGTAGCGACAAAGGTATTTAGTCGGGACAACTTCAGTCGCTCTTCGGTTGCCCCGAGCCCTGCACTTTCTGCTGCTCGCCCGCCATCACAGGACGCCGTTGGAAGGCCGTACCCGGCAAGCAACTGGCCGAGGAAATCATCGAACTCAAAGCGCGCTTCGGCTTCGACATGCAGCGCTTCCAAGACGCCAACTTCGGCGTGGCTGAAAAGCGCACCAAAGAGTTCTGCCAAACCATGGTCGACGAGGACGCCGACATCTGGTGGAACGGCACGATCGAGATCGAAACGATCATGCGCTACAAGGACACCACGCTCGACCTGCTCGAGGAGTCCAAGTGCCACCTGCTCTGGCTAGGCGCCGCAGTAACCTCGGAAGGGGCAACCGCCGAAATGCAGGAGCAAATCGGCAAGAACATCAAGATCGACMACATCCCGATCGCCATCGGTGAACTCGTCAAGCGCAACATCGTGCCCGGCACCWTCNGGATCATCGGCTTCCCCGGAGAAAGCCAGCACTCCATGGAGCAAACCCTCAAGCAAGCCGCGCACACCAAGTTCCTCATGCCCCCTAGCCAGCTCCGACGTCTACTCCTACCGCCCCATCCCCGGCACCCCCGACTACCGCGCCGCCGTCAAACTAGGCTACAAACCGCCCACCGACTTCGCAGAGTGGGGAGACTGCTTCGAGTACAAGTTAGGCTCCCAACCCCCCCCTGCCCGACTCCGTTCGCCACACCTGGCAACGCGCGTAGTCTCCCGGCTGGCAACACCGCCGCCATCTACGACATGCTGGGCCAAGAGGGCCCCCTCTTGATGCGCCGCATGCTCTCCAAAATGGCCGGCWCCCGCCTCAAAAAAGGCAACTACGGCTTCCCCATCGAGCAAAAGCTCTACGACATATACGTCAAAGCCACCGGCCAAGGCCAAAAGAAGCAAGACGTCAGCGAAGACTACCAACAGCTCCAACCCGAAMCCCACGCCCAGCTAACSGACAAACCSTCCAACTAAAGCAAAGCAAAAGCCCCACGCCGCACGAGCGACCAAGGCAACCCACAATGAGCCCGGCGCGACCCATCGCGCCGGGCTCTTTCCGTAGGGTATATGGCTCAACAGCCTGGGATCTTCAGCTTTTGAGACTGCATCGGCGTCGCTAGAGAATAAGAGATCGAAGTTGTCCCGACGCGGTACTCGCGCAACAGCATAAGCTGTACCCATGACAGCAATCGAATTTCGTTACGACGTGAATGGCATAAAGCCCTCCGATCTGTATGGCTTCTTCGAGGGCTGGCCCGACCCGCCCCAGCCTATGGCCCATCTGGAATTGCTGGAGCGCAGCGATGAAATTGTRTTGGCKGTGGAAGTCGACAGCRGGAGAGTCGTGGGCTTCGTCAATGTGCTCACCGATCGGGTTCTGAGCGCATACATTCCTTTGATCGAAGTGCTTCCCGAGTATCGTCAGCATGGGCTAGGTGCTGAATTAATGCGGCGTGCAATGGAACGCGTGTCTGACCTCTACATGGTGGACACGACCTGCGATGTGGATGTGCAACCGTTTTTTGAGTCGTTGGGATTCACCAAGTCCTCGGGAGCTTGTGTGCGGCGCTACGAGAGTCAATCCGGGCGAGGAAAAAGAAGCCAAGGATAACGTGCGAGAGAGCCCGTCAACCTGCGCTTGAGGGAATAGGATTGGAGTACCCCGAAAAAAGAGATCGAAGTTGTCCCGACTCGGTACTCGCATATCGATACTTTCCCGCCGGGGGGCTGCCTTGGTCATTGCGTAAAGGTCGTCCATGCCACGGGTCGAAAAGGGAGGCATGACCGGAATCTCAGGCACGGGCCCTGCGCCAGCAGTACCCTCCACCAACGTCCCCATTTCCATAGCGAAGATGCAGCAGGATCACGCTAAGGTTGAGGGCCAAATGGCAAACAAGCTCATCACCGCCGCCGCTGAAGTGCAACTCACCGGGAAGGGTGGACGGGTCAACGTACTCGCTTGAGCCACTTGTGAGTACCGAGTCGGTACTCGCAA
>JAESRM010000056.1 GCA_016764635.1 Planctomycetota bacterium | reverse complement strand
GCGCAGGCCAGGAACATGCTCTCGCTAACACGCCTGGCGTTGACTGAGCCAACGCCGGGCCCATGGTGGGGAAGACGTAGACGTTGTGGCACTGGGCGGATGCGGTGCAGTACACCATTCCGTTCCACGGGCTCGAAAGGGCTGCCGGTGGCGATCAGGGCACGGCCATCGGTCCACTCTAGAATCAGGGTCGGGGTGGCTTCCGCACGCGAGGTGGGATTCGAAAGCGGCATGACCACGGGGTGGTCGGTGAACGCCAGCATGGGGCGGACCAGGGCTTTGGAGTTGGTGTTGGCACGGCCGGTGGCCCCGATCATCACCGTGGGGTTGGCGCGCTGCGCGACTTGCTCAGTCGAAATCGAACCGTCCCCTCCAGCCCATTCGGCGGAACTGGCGTCGAAGGCTTCCTTACGGTTCAATCTGCGGTGATGGTGACGTATGTGTCGGTGTTGTCGATGGTGGTTATTGTTTCGGTGCCGTTGGGCCAGGTGACTTGGACTTGCACGGGGCCGGAGTGTGGGCCTAGGCCGAAGAGGAGTTCGGGGGCGTTGCCGCCTAGGTAGCCCATGCCGGCGCGCATGGAGCGCACTAGGGTTTTGTTGCCGGCGGTGATTGTGACGCGGGCGCCGATGGCGAAGGGGTTTTTGCCTTGGCCTTTTAGGYGYAGGCCGAGGAAGTGRTTTTTGTTGCGCGGGGCTTGGTTGCGCAGCAGTTGCACGTAGCCGTTGTTGGAGGTGACGAGYAGGTCCCAGTCGCCGTCGCCGTCGTAGTCGCAGGGGAGSACGCAGCGGGAGGCGCGYTCCACGGAGAGGGCGGGGCCGGCGGTTTTGGAGGCCTCGGTGAAGCGGCCGCGGCCTTGGTTTAGGAAGAAGTGGTTGGGTTGGCCGACGCAGATGCCGGTGCCTTTGTAGTCGGGGCTGGTGTAGCCGTTGGCCACGAACAGGTCCAGGTCGCCGTCGAGTTCGGCGTCGAACCAGGCCACGCCCCAGGAGGTGACGCCGATGCCGGCTTGGCCCAGGCCAGCGAAAACGGTTTGGTCGCGGAAGCTGGCTTGGCGCACGCGGCCGGCGGATTTGCGGCCGGCGCGGTTGATGTAGAGCGCGTTGGATTCTAGCTGCCAGTTGCTGAGCATCAGGTCGCTGTCGCCGTCGCGGTCCACGTCGCCCACGTCCAGGCCCATGCCGCCGCGCGGGTCGTCCAGGCCCAGGGCGAAGGTGACTTCTTCGAAGGTGCCGTCGCCTTTGTTCAGGAACATCACGTTGGGGGAGACGTCGTTGGCCACGTACAGGTCCGGGTCCATGTCGCCGTCGAAGTCCCACCACAGGGCTTGCATGGAGAGGCCTGTTTCGTTGAGCAGGCCGAGTTCTTCGGTCACGTCGCTGAAGGCCAGCACGCCGTCCTTGGAATCATTGCGCAGCAGCACGTTGCGCTGGCCGGGGAAAGCGAAGGGCAGCATTTCGGTGGGGTCTTCGCGCTGGAAGCGCTCGAGCTCGTCCGAGGGCGGCATTTTGCTGGTGTCGTAATCCAAGTAGCTGGTCACGTACAGGTCCAGGTCGCCGTCCATGTCGTAGTCGGCCGCCACCACGGCGGCGCTCCATAGGTCGAGGCCGAGGCCTGCGGCCTTGGAAACATCGACGAAGGTGCCGTCGCCCTGGTTCTGGTAGAGCACGTCCACGCCGTAGTTGGCGGCGTACAGGTCCAAGTCCCCGTCGCCATCGGCGTCGAAGAAGAGGCAGCCCATGCCCGCGCCCGTGTCGCCCACGCCCGCTGCGTCGGTCACGTCCAGGAATTTGCCGCCGCCCACGTTGCGGAAGAGGCGGTTGCCGTGCTTCTCCCAGCCCTCGCGGCCTCCACCTTGCATCAGGTACAAGTCCGGAAGGCCATCGCCGTCATAATCGCCGAAGGCCGCACCCGGGCCCATGGTGGGGCGGATGTCGAGCTGCATGTCTGGGCCTTCGAAGTGCTTGAGCGCGATGCCGGCTTCGCTGGCCACGTCCTTGAACCAGGGAGCATTTGTGGCGGAGGCCTCCAAGGGCGATGTGTGGTCGCCAAAATTAGGGTTCAAGCCGGCGGGCGGGCGAATGACCAGGGTCCAGGCCTGCTCGGTGTCGTCGGCAAATGGCAGGTGAGCGCTCCACATGGCGGTGGGGGTTTTCAGCTCGGAAGGCGAGCCCGGTATGCCGGCTTTCAATAGGGGCAGCATGGGACCTTCACCCAAGGTCTGGTGCCAGGTCCAATCGTCCAGCTCCCCGCGGGAGTCGTCCTGAATCCGTTCGATGGCCAGATCCTGCATTTGCTGCTGGCTCAAGCGCTCGACCCTCGCGAGCATGACAGCATCGAGTTTGAGGCCTTGCAGCTCGACCTGGGTGGCCTCTTTTGGTTCAAGAATCCAAGCTCCCTGGCGCCCAATGGAGCGTGCGATGGGGCCCCGACCGGTCTCCAGGGTGAGTGTGGGCTGGCCGGGTAGGCTGCTTCCCATGGGGATCAGGACCCAGGCCATTCCTTCTTCTACAGCCGGCAATTTCAAGGCTCCGGCGCTCGTGGTCCCATGTCCATCGCGGCGCAGCCAGGCGAGGTCCGTGCCATGCATGTCAGAAGGCCAGGGTTGGGCGGGGAACACGGCCCAGAGCCCGCGATCATCCTGCAACACTTCGCTGCCCAGGGGGTGGGGCACCGCACGCAATTGCGGCGCGTCGGTGGACCCCACCACGGCGAATTCGACCGTCTCCATCCAGACCGAAGCCAGCAGCGTGCGCTCCGAACGTGAAGTGAGCGGGATCAAGCTGTCGTGGCCCTCAATGGCACTGCCGGGTAGGCCGATGAAGCCCGCTGGACTGCCCACGGCGATGCAGTGGGGGGGCTGGACGGCCTTCGGGTGTGCGAGGACTTCTTGCTTGCCACATGCGGACAGCAAAGTGCAGCCGAGGACGAGAGACAGTTGGAAACGAAGCATGGCGGAGAGTTTTTTTGGTGTTCTAGAAGCAAAAACCGCTCCCCCTGGCGAACCAAGGGGAGCGGTGAATTGGGTGGAGCCGGGTCAAGCTAGCAGGCAAAGCGACACGGGCTCGATTCCCCTCGTTTAGATGAAACGCAGTTCAGCGATCTGGTCGATCGGGAAGTCGATGCTGGTTTCTTGTTCGATGTCGATGACACGAACTCCGCCCTTGAAGGGGTTGAAGACGAGCGAGCCTTGGATCGGGCGGCCATCTTTGAGGCGGATGTTGACGTTGTCTGCCGTGCGGGCAGCGTTCAAGGCGTCATAGATTTTTTCAGGAGCGGTGATCTTACTTTGCACTGTAGGAGGGGTCATTGGGTTTGGTGTTTGGGTTGCTGAGCAGAGCGGGTGCTAGGGGTTGAAATGAGTTGGTCGAGCTTCGGGATCAGGAAGCTAGACCATGTTTCGAAGTTGGCGCCGCTTGCGAGCATGTCTTGCAGCTCGCTCACGGATTTGAAATCGCCAACCAGTTGGTCGACCTCGCGAACCCGCACGTCGCCTTGGGTGGACAGAACCTGCACCCAGCCCACGTGTACGGCTCCGACCGGATTGCTGTCGTCGTTGAGCAGGCCTACGGAACGCAACTCGTGCGGTCCTTCGACAATCAGCTCCTCGTCCAGCACTTCCCGTTGGGTCGCTTGCGGAATGGGGTTGCGCGGGTTCTGGCCCTCGGGATCGGGGGTCAGGTCGATAGGATTGATGTGTCCGCCAACGCCCAACGACAGTTTGTCGTGCAGGCGGGCTTCCCCTCCGCTTTTGGTGCGTGTCAGGCAAAGGACTTCGCCGCCACGCTCCACGATCGTATAGGGGATGATTTGCTTAAGGCTCGGTGTGCGTTCCGCGTATTCGCGTTCCACAAAGAAGCCGTGCTCTTCCACGCGCTGCTGCAAAACACTTTCAAGCGAATTGCTGCGCGGGGTGTTCTCGCCGAAGGGCAAGTACCCATGGGGGTAGGAGTCGGGGAACAGTTTTTCCCGGGGGACTACGAAGACAAATTCCATGGATTTTGTGGTGGAGGTTGGTGTGGCTTTGACGGTCTCGTGAAGGACGTCGTGCTGGGATTTGCTCGCGTTTTKGAAACGCCAGCCACCAACGACATARRSGRAGAWTAGRTGCGTTTCCCGATTCTGTCAAGGCCAYCAAATCRCRCAKWTTTTCTTTGTTTGYACGGCTTGTGGAAAARCGGTTCCGGGGGTAGCAGRCCCRCGAAAAAAGTGYGCGGCGYGTTGGGGTTGACATCTGCGCGGTGCGTGGCATGCCCCGCACCCCACGGTTGAGCTTTGATCGTAAAGTGCTTCCAACGCCACTTATTGGCTGAATGGATGCTGTTTATCAGGGTGGCGGGCCGTTGGATGGCGTGCACATCTATTAGAAAACTGCTGGGGGTGCCTTACTCGCCCCAAATTCGGGCGCACCATTTTTGCCCATTCAGCAAGCCGTTTATGCCCAAGTCCCATGGTTTTTGTTTTGGAGTCGGTACGTTGTCAAATGCGTGCCGCGAAAAATAATTTACGCGCATTCGAAACGGAGCATTTAGCAGGCCTGTCAATTGAGGCCACCGAAGCCAAGAATGCGCCGGGCTCGCGTTCAGCACTTGCATCCAAATCGCTCCATTCCGGCAAAGCGCACCAGCCGGTGGTGAATTCGAGCTTGGTTGGCCAAAGGCAAGTGGGACGTGAGTTGCCTTGTAAGCCGGATTCTGTCCGGCCCGATTTGACTCGGACCGCCGACGATCATTTCTCTGGGACCGGAGTCGCCTCCGGCCTCGAACGACCTACCCGGAAGGCATGGACGGGGTCTACGTCATGCACCTTCCCTATTTGGTCTTTCTCCGGGTGGGGTTTACCATGCCAGCCCTGTCACCAGGACCGCGGTGCGCTCTTACCGCACCGTTTCACCCTTGCCGCCCAGGCCGAAGCCTGGGGTAGGCGGTCTATTCTCTGTGGCACTTTCCCTAACCTCGCGGTCGGTTGCCGTTAACAACCACCCTGACCCATGGAGTCCGGACTTTCCTCCCCGCCAATTCCCCCTTGGAGTTACCCCCAAGGCTGACTGACAGAGCGATCGTCCCAGCAACTCACGTCCCGTCGTGATTCTACCTATCCAAACGCAAAGAGGGGTATACTGCCGCCATGGAAGACGACTTTTTCCTCACGAATTTGGAGCTGCGCGAGTCCACCGCGACTGGCGAGCAGGCATCCGGTATCACCCACCAGTCCATGAAGGGCATGGTGCTGCTCTCCGTGCTCGAATTGGCGGCCCGCGGGGAACCCCGGGGCGCGATCACAATCCTGCACGATGCGGGCGATTGCGGGGACCGCTACAAGGATTTGGCAGTGTTCCTGGCCACCGATCGCTGGGCCGTGGCGCTGCCCGACCTGCGTGGGCATGGCCGTACCGAGGGCTCTAGGGGCCACAGCGCGGGCCTGCTGGAGGTCTGCCGGGACGTGCAGGAGATCCAGGACCACCTGGCCTACCGCATGCCCGATGAGCCTAAGATCCTTATTGGCCAAGGCTTGGGCGCGAACTACGCGGCCGCCTTCGCCGTGGATCACCCGGATGTGGTCCAGGCACTGGTGCTGGTAGCGCCCTTGCCCAATTCGCCCTTTGAGGAGCCCACCAAGCCGGGCGGCCTCAAGAACCTGTTCAAGAAGCTGACCCCGGAGAGCACGGGCCCCACCGGGTACAAGGGTGAGTACTTGACCGCGGATTCGGCAGCCAGTGCCGCCTGGGACCAGGATCCTGCCTGCCACGGCCTCATTTCCCTTCGCGCTGTGCAAGAGGCCCGGCGCTCGGCTGGCTACCTGGGCAAGCTAGCTGACCTGGAGATCCCTGTCCTTATATTGGTTGGCGATCAGGACCCTTTTGTGAGTCCCGCCGACCTGGCATCCATGGGCCAGGGCTCCGTCTCCGTGGAGACCCTCACCGGCCAGCGCCATCACCCTCTCCAGGGCACGGACGCGGATCGGGTTTTCGACCGCATTCGCAAGTTCCTGGACGAGGCTTTGGGCTCCTGAGCTGCGGCATGGGCGGGGGCTAGGCTCCCGCTCGGCCATGGGCGGTTCTCCAGGTGGCGGCAAGTTCGCCCGATCCACAGGCAGAATGGGATATCGATAGATCCCAAGTTTGTTCCAGAAAAGCAGGTAGCTAGGGCGGAGGTGCTCGGATAACCAAAGCGGGTGCACAGGATCCCCAGATTCTCTCTCTCGCGCCCGACCCTTACCTTTCATCTTTCCAATGAACCTGCGTCGTTGGCCGTTTATCGCGGCCTTGCTCTGTTTTTCTAGCTCCGTTGCCCTTTGCCAAGGACCTACTTGCTCCTCGGCCCAGCCCATAGCGGGCTTCGGATCCTTTCCTTTTGATACCTCGGCCGGTACTGCGACAGGCTTTGGCGGTGGCACCCCCTGCAACCCGGTCATGGGCCTTCACAACGAAGGCTATTTCCAATGGCGTGCTCCAGCGTCCGGTGATGTGCGTTTCGAGTTCGATAGCTTGCCGACCCAGGGCCACTTGGCTGTTTTTGAGGGCGTGGCATGCAACGCGGTCTGTGTGGCCGGAGAGCGCAACCTGCATTCAGCCCTCGCGGATGTGGTGTATGTGGACGTGTTCGATGTGAATGCGGGCGATGTGTACCTGATCCAGATCGCCAATTACTTCATCGGTCCGGTTCAAGGTGACTTGCGTATCGACTGGCAGCCATGCGATCCCGCCCATAGCCAGGACGATGGCTTCGCGCCCAATGGGACCTGTGCCACGGCGGCAACGTTGCCAGCTGGGTTGCACACGGGCCTGTGGATTTCCCCGGGGACCCCGGACTTCTTCCGCATTCAGATTCCGCCCATTTCCGAGATGAGCCTGGAGGTGTTGCCCTCATTCAATGTGATACGAACGGCCTTTTACGAAGGGGACTGCACCGAGATTCCTTGGGCAGGCAATGTCTGGAATTTGGTCAACCGCTCATCCGAGCCACGCGAGGTGGTGTTCGAGGTCTCCAACTGGCTCAATATCGAGTGCGCGGTCTATGACCTGAGCCTGAATTTGAGTCCCTTGGCATGTGCGCCCGCATCGGGACAGGATGATTCGCTCGAAGACAACGACAGTTGCACGAGCGCAGTGCAGGTCATTGCCGGCWCATACACCGACCTGTTTGTTTCACAAGAAGATCCCGATTTTTACGGGATCGACGTGCCGCCGGGGCACAAGTTGGATGTGCAGTTGATCACAGGTCAAGGCGTCTTTAAGCCTCAATTGTTTGATGATCTTTGTGAGGGGGTCACGTTCGCGGAGTACGAATGGACCAATTGGTCGGACCAGATCCAGCGGCGCGTGATCCGCGTGGGTGGCAACATAGGAGGCACTATCGGATGCACGACCTATGACATGGTGATTGGCTTGAACCCTGACCCTTGCGCGGCCTTTGGGCTGGATGTCTTGCAGGCTCGTGGGCTAGACCGTGAGCTGGCAGATGGCTTTTACCCGGGGCTCTTTGTCGGTGGAACCGAACGGTATGAACTCTGCGTGGCTCCTGGCGACACCTTGACGGTGGATCTGGACCTGGCCCATTTGAATGGGGAACTGGTTGGGGAGTTGCGGTGCACAAGCTCCTTCTTTAACTGCAACCCGAGTTTTGCGCCTCCGCTGGATAGCGCAAACGGGCAGCAGATCACCTTGCAGTGGACCAACAATACGGGGCAGGACGAAATTGTAGGCCTTGGCTTTGGATTCTACCTGGGCACGCTTTACTGCAACCAATACAACATGACCATTTCGGGGGCCGGAGGTTGCGACGCAAGCTTGCAGACCTCTGACTTCTGTCCGCCTGGCAACCCCAACTCCTCGGGGCTGGCGACGAAACTGATGGGGACGAGGCGCAATGCGTCGCAATCCCTGTACCTCGATGCCGTGCAAGGTCCTGTTGGC
>JAESRM010000055.1 GCA_016764635.1 Planctomycetota bacterium | reverse complement strand
TGAGGCCTGAACGGCTGCGACGCACGGCGCGTGCGATGGATTCGATGGCGTCTTCCTGGTGGATGACGATGGCGCTTGGTGCCGAGGCGATGCTTGCCCCAAGCCGATCCCACTCGCTATTGCATCAGCACTTCAACGGCATTCGTCGTCCCCGTGGTGGAAGGGGAGCCCGGGAATTGATCGCGGTGCCAGACTTGGAATGCCCAAGTGGTGCCAGGCATGAGGTTTTGGGCTTCCCGGGGGACTGACAAGTCCACGTCTAGGATTCGTTCGCCCCAGTCTCCGGTCAAGCCAGCAGGCAGCATGCGGAAGATACCACCTCGGATGCAGAGCTCACCGCCGCTTGGAATTGGGTAGGGCAAACCGGATTGACCGTACAGGAAGAGCGCCAATTTTCCAGGAGGCAGTTGGGAGGCGTGTAGCGTCAAGCGCGAGTCCGACGCAGCCAAACTTCCTTGCACGGATAGGTGCCCGGTTCCTCCAGCGGAGTTTTGGGATCCGGGGCATGTCAACTGTTGGCCAAGGGAGAGGTCAAACATGAGGACGGCGCCGAATGCAGACCCATTGCCATTGGGCGAGGCGGGCTCAGAATAATGGTAGTTGGGGTCTCCGGCGATCATGATGCCCCGTTCAAAGTCAGCATCCACTTCCATGCCCAAGAGGGAATTGAAAGCGGAGATGGGTCGTTCGCGATGGCGGTAAATCGTTTGCAACTGGAAACCTAGGCCAGTCTGGTACTTGTACAGGTGTACCTGACCCCGAGCAATCCCACTTTGGAGGTGCCCTGGAAGACTGGCCAATAGATGATCGCCCTTGAGTTTGATGTGCGTTCCGAACACTCCACGTCCATTGCCCGGTTGGGAATTGATCTCGTCCAGCACCTGGGTTCGTACCCAGCTCTGGCCCTGTTTTTCAAAAATCGCAATCAACGAGGGGCAAGTCGAATTGGAGCAGCTCCAGGAAGGCGCTCCGACGGCCAAGCGGTTTCCATCAAGTGAAACGGAATATCCAAATTGACGGTTCACAAACCCCGCACCGGGAAGGGGGGAGCCGAAGTGTGCCTCCAATCGCCAACCACTAGGAGATTGATGAAAGAGAAACACCTTGCCTTGTGTGCCTGAATATCCGCTAACCACTAAGCGTTCCCGATCCAAGTCGAGGCGGGCTCCAAAGGATCCCCAGGTGGATCCCCATTCGATCTGGGGAGGTTCGATGATTTGATCAATAGTCCATTGACCGCCGACCCGAACATAGGTGTAGACCAATCCACCAACGACGACAGGGGCCGTTGAAGGCGGCAGGGTCAAGGCCGACGATGCACCGATAGCCATTCGGTCCCCCTTGATCGACACGGAGTGTCCGAAGTTCTGGTGCCTGAAGGTTCCAGCGTCGATGCCAAGATTAAGGGCGTGGTGGGGGACTGTTGGACGGAGAGTGAGCTCATGGCTCCACTGCCCATTGTTCAGTTCAAAGAGATAGGCTCGCCCTGATAAGAAATATGGACTGCCCGGGTTGTTGATAAATGAAGACCACTTAGGGACTCCCACGAGAAGCTGACCATTCTCCGCATCGAGCGACACGCGCCGCCCAAACAGACCGCCGTGCTCTGGCGTTGGGCTGAAAAGCCTCTGATGCAAAACCCATCCACTATCCGTTCGCTTGTACAAATCAACGGACCCTTCGTTGAAACCAGGACTCGAACTTCTGTAGCCAGCGAAATCTCCCACGGCCATCCAATTACCATCGAGGGCGACACTGCATCCATGTCCGAGATTGAGGTTTGGCAAGCTGCGCTCAACACGTACAGATTCATTTTCAAATACTTGGCCAGCGGCAGTCGCGACCAGAGTGATCGCGAGCAAGAGTTGTACGGCGAATTTCATGTGGAGGGGGGATGGGGATACCTAAGCGCTTCGCGATTTGAGGAGATCGACGGAGGACCGACAAAGCCCTCCGCCAATGAAGTCATGAGCTAGGGAATCGGGACTCCCGTCATGACGTAGGGTTTCCTTTCGTAGCAACCTAGGTCAGTGATCGCCCCACCAACATTACCAGCATCGACCCCAATGATTCCTGTGAACGGAACTGCGTTGGGGAAGTCGTACTCGCGTACTTTGATGCTCGAATTGGACGTGTAGTGATCAAGGTCTCGGGGGAGTTGCTCACCAATTCTCACGTCATTGTCGTCAAGGTCTAGGTAATCGCGGCTGAGGAGGTAGTCGTTGCCCTTGTTGATGCAGGGCGAAGTTGGGTTCAGCCTGTAGTTGCCCATGCCCGGCCCCTCAAATGAGGGGTCCGTATCCACGACATTAAGAAGGTTGGCCCAAACTGGGTTGTTTAGCCAACCAGCCAAGTGCGGGCCGATGTCGCAATGGTTTATAGCACCCGCTAGAAGTGCATTGGAAGCTTCCGCGATATTCAGATTGGAGTCGATCTGCGCGCCGTTGCTATCCTTTCCCTTATTGAATTTCAGGATAGARTTGTGCAGGAAGAAATGCCCRATYGGTTCMGTAAGTTGATCCCAGAYGAAWAGMCCSCCTCCATAGCCAGCCATCTGGAAAGTAGGGGATGCTGCTACCATGGCCACGTTCTCCGTGAAGGTGCAGCTGTTAATATGCACCCAGTTGTCGGCAGAGCCACCAGACAGGATGATTTGAGCTCCACCTCCCCATAGAGCCTTGTTGCGAGCAAACAAACAATTGGATATGGAAAGGCCAGGGTGGGTTGAATTTTGGTCAGACCAGGACGGGAAGGGGCCTTGCGCCGAGAATCCAGCCCCACCTTCGGCTGTGTTRTCAAGGAACTGAAYGTTGTGCARTTGATTGAGGCGGTCCCAACCATCGGGCCGAGAGCTAGGCGAAGTKAGAGGKGTRCGTAGGAATATACCCGCCCCGTGKCCGCGAGCGACGTTGTTACGTAKCACACAGATCTTGGCACGCAAAGCGCCGTCGGTGACATAGATAGCTGCACCGCTGTCATCCGCCCAGCAATCTGAAATGTTGACAGTGCTCAGTTCCAAGACTGCGTTGCGGCAGTAAATTCCAGCACCGACCATGGAGCTATTTGGCACTCCTGGGGGAGTCATGAATGCGTTGCCGCCCTGAATGTTCAGGCGTTTGATGACGGCGGGAAAGGTGTCGTAAAGCGGAGATGCCTGTCCATCTACATGGACTACATGGTAGCTGTTGTCGAAATAGTTTGCCGGAGAGCCCGTCAAGTCACCGCTCAGGATTGTGCTGGTGGCTTGGCCGTCGGGCGCCAAAGGGTTGGTGGATCCGGATCCACCGGCACTGTTTCCCTTGTAGCCGCCGATCAACGTAGTGGGCTTTCGGAAGACGAAAGAATAGTTTCGGCTCGTTGGGACTCCGGCGACGAGATCGATCGAGACTATGCAGTTGGGGTCATTGATGTCCGGATAGTAGGTCCCTTCGGCGATGAGGATCGTGTCATCTTCGTCGGCAGCTTCTAGGGCCGGTTGGAGGCCTCGAAAGGCGTCCAGCCAACCGGCTGTTCCTTGGGGATTGAACGCCGTCGAACTGGCATCGACAAAGTAGATCGTCTGGGCCATGGCCTGTTCAGCGGCAGCGAAGAAAAGAAGGACAAGAAGGAGTCCCTTGATCAGGGGGGGGAAGTTTCATTTCGTGTGAATGGGTTGAAGTGCGCACAAGGGCGCAGGATGAAATGAGGCGCAGCCCAACAGGGTCGTGCCTCACTATACCTCTTTCCACCAACCTTGCTGATGGACGCACGAAACTGAGATTTATCTGGCGAGCATGCCTGAAATGCTGCTTTTCCGTGCAGGTGCACAGCCTTTAGGCGTGCCGCCATGTGGCACGGAAACCCTTTCCTCGGGCGATGAGTAGGCTTTGGAGGCTGCCACCAAGCAACCGTGGCTTGGGGCTGGGCGACATTCAGTTCAGTCGTTGAGTTCGATGATCGCGACTGTCGTGACCATGCAAACAAAACCGCGGGGCGCATCGGTGAGGATGCGCCCCGCGGGGTGCTTGGGTCTGGGGACCCGAGTTGTTCTGTTGCTTGCGCTTCAGGATTGGCTTGGTTGCTTACGCTTCGGTGCTGGCCGGTTCGTCTACCGGTTGCTCGGCGGGCGGTTCGGTGGTGAAGGTTAGTTTCTCTCCGGCTTCGTCGATGTCGGCGTAGACGGTTTTCATTTCTTCTAGCTCTTCGCGTAGGAGGAGTTCGGCCATGGGGTCTTCGATGTAGCGCTCGATGGCTCGGCGTAGGGGACGGGCGCCGTAGTCGGCGTTGTAACCTTTGTCGATGAGCAGGCTGGTGGCGGCTTCGGTGAGCTTGAGGGTCAGGCCGTGCTCTATGAGGCGCCCGCGTACTTCGTTGAGTTGAAGGCCGACGATGCTTTCGAGGTCAACGCGGGTGAGCGGGTTGAAGACGATGGCTTCGTCTAGACGGTTTAGGAACTCGGGGCGGAAGTGGCGCTCGACTTCGACCATGACGTTGGTCTTGTTGCGCTTGCGACGTTCTTCGTCGGCGAGTTCGGTGTTYTCTAGRCGCTCGAAACCGAGGCGTCCACCGGAGGCCATGGTGTGGGAGCCCAGGTTGCTCGTCATGATTAGGATGACGTTGCGGAAGTCCACGTGGCGACCGAAGGAGTCGGTCRGGCGACCTTCTTCCATGATCTGKAGSAGCATGTTGAASACGTCGGGGTGGGCTTTYTCGATCTCGTCGAGCAGGACCACGGAGTAGGGGCGACGACGGACCTGCTCGGTGAGCTGGCCGCCTTCTTCGAAGCCGACATAGCCCGGAGGCGCGCCGACTAGGCGGGAAGCGTTGTGCTTCTCCATGTACTCGGACATGTCCATGGTGATCATGGCGTCCTCATCACCGAACATGAACTTGGCCAACTGCTTGCACAGGAAGGTCTTGCCCACGCCGGAAGGGCCGAGGAAGAGGAAGGAACCCATGGGGCGCTTCGGATCCTTGAGGCCGGAACGGCTGCGACGCACGGCGCGTGCGATGGATTCGATGGCGTCTTCCTGGTGGATGACGATGGCGCCCATTTCTTTCTCCATTTGCAGGAGGCGTTCGCGCTCGGCCTTTTCAAGACGAGTGAGCGGGATACCGGTCATCTTGGAGATGGTCTCCTGGATGATGTCGACGGTGACTTCACCGACTTGCTCGGTTTCCTGCTGTTCCTTGCGCCAGTCCGCTTGCATTTGCTCGCGGTCCTTCTTGAGCTTGTAAGCATCGTCGCGCAGGGAGGCGGCGAGTTCGAAGTCCTGGTCGGTGACGGCCTGGTCCTTTTGCTTTTCGAGGTCTTCGATCTTCTTGGAGATCTCGGCCACGTCGGGCGGGGGAACCATGGCGGCGATGCGCACGCGCGCGCCGGCTTCGTCCATCACGTCGATGGCCTTGTCGGGCAGGAAGCGGTTGTTGATGTAGCGGGTGGAAAGATCTACGGCCAGCTCGAGAGCGGCGTCCGTGTACTTGACGCGGTGGTGTTCCTCGTAGCGGACACGCAGGCCCATGAGGATGTCGACCGCTTGGGCCGGGGTGGGCGGCTCCACGTTGACCGACTGGAAGCGACGCTCGAGGGCGCCGTCCTTCTCGATGTGCTTGCGGTATTCGTCCAGGGTGGTGGCACCGATGCACTGGATCTCGCCGCGGGAGAGGGCAGGCTTGAGCACGTTGGACGCGTCGATGGCGCCTTCGGCTCCACCGGCTCCGACCAGGGTGTGCAGCTCGTCGATGAAGAGCACCACGTCTTTCACGCGGCGGACTTCGGTCATGACCGCTTTGATGCGCTCTTCGAATTGACCGCGGTACTTGGTACCGGCGACCATCAGAGCCAGGTCGAGCACGACGATGCGCTTGTCGCGCAGGATCTCGGGTACGGTGTTGTTGATGATCTGCTGGGCCAAGCCCTCGACGATGGCGGTTTTGCCTACGCCGGGCTCACCGAGCAGCACCGGGTTGTTCTTGGTGCGGCGCGAGAGGATCTGGATGACGCGCTCGATTTCAGGGGCGCGGCCGATGACCACGTCCAGCTTGTCTTCCCTGGCGAGTTCGGTCAGGTCGCGACCGAAGGAGTCCAGTGCGGGGGTCTTGCTCTTGCCGCCGGAGGGCACGGAGCCTTCTTCCGCGATGTTCGAGTCCTCGGTGTCCTCGATGCTATCCGCACCCAGGAAGTCGAGCACCTCTTCGCGCACGTCCTCAAGCTTGACGCCCAGGTTTTGCAGGACTTGGGCAGCGATGCCTTCGTTCTCCTTGATCAGGCCGAGCAGCAGGTGCTCGGTACCGATGTAGTTGTGGCTCAGGCTGGAGGCTTCCTCCATGGAAAGCTCCAGGACCTTTTTGGCCATCTGGGTGAACGGCAGCTGACCCATGGTGACCATGGAGGGACCCGTCTTGACGATCTTCTCGATCTCCATGCGGATCTTGGTCATGTCGATGCCCATGTTCTTGAGAACGTGGGCTGCGACTCCATCGCCTTCCTTAATAAGGCCGAGCAGGATGTGCTCAGTTCCCAGGTATTCGTGGTTGAACCGTTGGGCCTCTTGGCGGGCAAAGTTCATTACCTTTTTGGCGCGGTCTGTGAAGCGATCGAACATGATTCGTTGGGGCGTCTATGGGCCGCATGCCTGGGCAGGCGGGCCAGAGGAAGTAAAGGTGGGTGGGTACGGTCGGGGAGACGTGGAAACAGCTCCGCTACACCTTTCGGCGCGTGGGGGCGGGTGGGTTGAGTCCCAAGGCAAACGTTGGGCTCTAGGACTTCGGTTTTCCCGTGAGAGGACTCGGTTGGAGCCCTATGCAGGATGCCAGGATCATCTTGAGAAGGCCAGCGCTGGGATTGACCCCACTTGACCAACTCCTAGGTCCAATTCGGGACAGGCTCAACCCTGGGAGTGTAGGCCAGGAAGTTGCTTATTTGGGGGCTTCCAAGTTTCCGAGCTCGTCCCGTAAGTCGGCGGCGACTTCAAATTGCTCGGAGCGAATCGCACTTTCCAATCGAGTGCGCAGCTTTTGGATGAGCTCCATTCGGTCGCGTTTATCCGTGCTTTGGTTGCCGGGCAGGCGACCCTTGTGGCGAGTGGCTCCGTGGATACGTTCGAGGGTCGGCTGCAGGTCCTTGCCGAAAATCTCGTAGCACTGGGGGCAGCCGAGCCGTCCCACCTTGCGCAATTCCGTTTGGCTCATGCTGCAGCTAGGGCAGATCAACTGGGGCTTGTTTTCCGTGGCCTTGGCCTTCGCGCCCATCAGTTGCCAGAGCTTGGTGCTGGCCTTGGCGCCCGGTCCCATGAAGGGCAGGTCTTGCTGTTGGGCGCACGCTTCGCAAAGGTGCTTGACGACCACTTTATTATTGGAAGAGCCCGTGCCCTCCCAGGTCTCTACTTCGGTCACCTCAACGGTTCCTTGCATGGCTTGGCAATACTGACAATTCATCGGTGGGGGGAGTCTAGCACGGGGGGCATCCGGGTTCGCAGGGCGCGTGGGAGAACCGGGATCGGGNCGGGGTTCTGGATCCTATAGATCCGGCCCCTGGSTTTGGAAGGGGGTGGGGCTGTTGTCTCCGCGCAGGGCTTCGATCTGTTCCAAAAAGTACCGGGCCCGGGCGCGGAAGTTGGTGAAGGCGTCGAAGCTCGCACAGGCCGGGGAGAAGAGCAGGGTTTGGCCGGGTTGGCAATCCTGCCAGGCCGCCTGGATGGCTTCCAAGAGGGATTCATGGGCTTGGAGGGGGCCTGCGCACGCCTCGAAGATCGGCTTGAGGTCCTGGGCCGCGGCTCCGAAGAGGTGCACCTGGTCCCCGCGCTTGGCGCAGATCCTGGCCAGCTTGTCATAGGCCAGCCCGGACTTGGCTTGGCCGCCGACCAGCAGCACCACGGGCCCGGGCAGGCTTTCGACGGCGGCTTGGGTGGTTTCCGGGGTGGTGGAGACCCCATTGTCGAAGACCTTGGGGCCGGGGCCGGGGGGCAGGGCTTGCAGGCGGTGGGGCGG
>JAESRM010000279.1 GCA_016764635.1 Planctomycetota bacterium | reverse complement strand
GGGAMMWGSRSGTSSWYCKAGNCKCWKMWKYWCGTWRCMCATGATGACATGGTCGATGCTTGCGGGGTCCACACCGGCGCGCTCCATGGCGGCCTTACTGGCGTGGGCGCCGAGCTGGAGGGCGCTCAGGCCTTTGAACTTGCCAAAGCCTTTGGTGCCCACGTACTCACACATCGGGGTTCGTGCACCACCTACGATCACTACGTCTTGCTTCATATTTATTGGGGTCAGGGCGCGGTTGCGCCGCCTGTTGTGGAAAGGGAAGTTGCCGGGCTACTTGCCGGTGAAGTTGGCGCGGCGCTTCTCGAGGAAAGCGGCCATGCCTTCGCGCATGTCTTCGGTGAGGGCSGCCTTGCCGAAGTACTCKGTCTCCAGGGCCTCACCYTCTTTCTGRTCCATGTCCCAGCCTTTCAGCACGGCTTCCATGCCGAAGCGCAGGGCGATRGGCCCTTTGAATAGCATGGACTTGACCATCTYCTGGGTGCCTTCGAGCAATGCTTCGGGCTCAAAGATGCGGTTGATGACACCGACGCGATGGGCTTCGGCAGCATCGAACATGTCGCCGGTAAGGATCCATTCGCGGGCCACGCCGGGGCCTGCGATGCGGGCCAAGCGCTGGCTGCCGCCGTAACCGGGGATGATTCCCAGGCTGACTTCGGGCAGGCCCATGCGGGCATTGGTTGATGCGGTGCGCAAGGTACAGGCCAAGGCCAATTCGCAGCCGCCGCCCAAGGCGAAGCCGTTGACCATGGCGACCGAGGGCTTGCCCATCTCGTCCAAGCGACGGAAGACGCTTTGACCGTAGGCTGCCAATTCGGCGGCGCCGGTGTCGTTGCCAGCCACTTCGAGCAGCTCGCTGATGTCGGCGCCGGCCACAAAAGCCTTCTCGCCGGAACCTGTGATGATCAGGGCGCCGATGCCGCCGTCATCTTTGACGTCGTCAAATGCGTGGGCCAACTCGTTCAACGTTTGATGGTTGAGCGCGTTCATCTTGTCGGGGCGGTTGACCGTGATGGTCGCGACCCGGCCTTCTTTGGCGAGCAGAATGTTTTCGTAGTTCATAGGACTAGGCCTCGATGACGGTCATGGTTTGCACTTGCACGGGTTCGATCGGGCTGGAGCCTTCCCCACCCGGAGTGCAAGCACCGTTGGCGATGGTATCGAGGGCCTCAAAGCCGTCGACCAAGCGCCCGAATGCAGTGTATAGGCCGTCGAGGGAAGGGGCTTCGCCGTGGCACAGGAAGAACTGGCTGCCGGCGGAGTCGGGATCCTGGGAACGGGCCATGGAGAATACGCCGCGCTCGTGGTGCACGTCGTTGAACTCGTTCTTAATCTGGTAGCCCGGGCCGCCGGTGCCCCAGGAGTTCTTGGGACCTTCTTTCGTGTTCGGGTCGCCGCCCTGGATCATGAATCCGGGGATGACGCGGTGGAAGCGSGTGCCRTCGTAGAAGCCYTCTTTKACGAGCTTRACGAAGTTGGCCACRTGGCCGGGGGCCTTGTCGTGCAGGAACTCGATGGTCATGTCGCCGGCGTCGGTTTTGACCAGAACGCGGGTTCCAGTGAGATCTTGAGTCATGGTTGTGTTTTCGATTCGTTCGGAGCAGGGCTCCGGTTTTTGGTGGGGAAGAGTCCTTTCCAAGGCGCTATTTATTCTTGCGCTTGGAAGGGTTGGTTTTTTTGACGACGAGAGCGCGCAGGAGGATCTGCGGTGTCATCGGGGTGTAACCCTGGGGTGAGTTCGGGGAGTAGGCGCGGTTGCCGGTCTTGACGATCAGGTCGATCACGGACTCGCCTTCCAACAGCTTGCCATAGGGCGTGTACTCGCCGTCCAGGCTAGGGTAAGTGCTGTGCATGACAAAGAACTCGCTCGAAGCGCCGTTGATGTCGTGGCCCGGTCGGGCAGCGGAAAGGATACCGCGCATGTGCTTGCGATCGCTGAATTCCGCGTTCACCGTGCGAGGCGCACGGGTGCCCGATTTGGCCTTGCCACCCTGGATCATGAAACCCGGGATGACACGATGGAACTTGGTGCCGTCGTAGAAACCGGTGTAGCTGAGATCCAGGAAGTTGCGCACGTGATTGGGCGCCACTTCCGGCCACAGTTCGAACCAGAAATCACCACGGTTTGTGATCATCACGACCTGGTAATCAGCGAGTTGCTCCAGGGGCAACTCCATGAAGTTGATGCCCTTCTCGGGGCCCGCAAAGTAGCGCACCTCTTGCGGATCGGTCTTGCCAACACCGTGGTAGGTCAGGCGAAAGTCGCGCTGGGACCACTTTTTGGAAGATGTCAAGGCCGCGGACAAGTCCAGGGTGGTCTCGACGATCTGACCCGGTTCCAAAATCAGGTTGCGCTTGCCTTTTCGGCTGCCGAGGGCGTGCCCATTCACGGAGAATGCAGCGGCGGACAAGGCCCATGAATCCAGCTGAGCGGATTTATCGCCTTTGACCTCCAGACGTATGGAAACGAGTAGGGACTCGCCTTCCACGTACATTTTGGGCGCGGCGACCTCAACGGTCACGGGGCTCTTAACCATGGCGCTTAGGGGCGCCACGTGGGCGGCACCTAAGGACACCAGGGCCAACAGACCGAGTAGGAACAAGCGCATACCGTGACTTGACATTACTGCTTCTTATCCCCTTCCCAGGCGTAGTAACCTTCGCCTGTTTTGCGGCCCAGTTTGCCCTCTGCGACCTTGGTGCGCAGGGACTCGGGGATGGAGAATGCCGGCTCGTTCGGGTAGCGCTCGACCCAGCCTTCCAGGATGGAAAGCGTGGTGTCTAGGCCCACGTAGTCGGTCAGGGTCAGAGGGCCCATGGGGTGGCCACAGCCGAACTGCATGGCTGCGTCGATGTCTTCCTTAGAAGCATCGCCGCGGTCGAGCATTTGAATGGCTTGCACCATGTAGGGCACGAGCAAACGGTTGACGACGAAGCCGGGGGTGTCCTTGCAGGCCACGGCTTGCTTGCCGCAGGCTTTGCCGAAGTCGACAGCCGCTTGGAAAACTGCGTCGTCGGTGTTGCCGGTGCGAACGACTTCAACAAGGCGCATGAGCTGCACGGGGTTGAAGAAGTGCAAACCCACGAATTGGCTCGGGCGACCGGAGGCCTCGGCCATTTCCTTGATCGGGAAAGACGACGTGTTGGAAGCGAAGATGGCCGTGTCCTTGRCGGTTTCGCCTAGCTCCTTAAACAAGGACTTCTTGATGTCCAGGTTTTCGACGATGGCTTCGACGACCAGGTCGCAATCGGAGAGGGCGCTCTTCTCGGTGCTGCCTTCGATGCGGGCGCGGGTGGTGCTGATCCAAGTGGCGGCCTGCTCCGCGGTCATCTTGCCCTTGTCCACGTTGCGCGCGGCAAGCTTGGCAAGGCTCTTGTCGATGCGTGAAAGACCCTTCTCGAGGGCTCCAGCGTCGGCCTCAAAGGCCACCACATCGAATCCGCCCTGGGCGGCGACCTGAACGATTCCGTGGCCCATAAGGCCACAACCGATGACTCCAACTTTCTTGATTTCCATAACGTTTTGGATGGTGAGGTCGCCCTGGGACGACCGGATTTTTCTGCGCTAAGCGCGGGGGGTTGATTGATTAGTTCGAGGGACGGTGAAAGGCGGTAGCCAAACCCATTCCCCCGGAGATGCAAAGGCTGGCGAGTCCGTTCGTGGAACCGCGGCGAGCCATTTCGTGGAGCAGGGTGACCACGATGCGGGCGCCGGTGGCGCCGATCGGATGTCCGAGGGCGATCGAACCGCCATTGACGTTGACGCGCTCCATGGGCATTTTCAGCTCGTGGTCACAGGCCAAAACCTGGGCGGCAAAAGCTTCGTTCAATTCGATCAGATCGTAATCTGCGACTTTGATGCCATTGGCCTTCTCGAGGGCGCGGATGGCGGGTACGGGGCCGATGCCCATGCGCTTGGGGTCCACGCCAGCGGCACAGGTCTCGCCCATGATCGCCATCGGAGTGATGCCTAATTCCTTGGCGAGTTCTGCGTCCATAAGGATGACGGCGGCAGCGCCGTCGGTGATGCCCGATGCGTTGCCTGCTGTGACCGTTCCGTTCTCGCGATCGAAGACCGAAGCCAGTTTCCCGAGGCCTTCCATAGTGGCGCTCGGCCGTAGGTGTTCGTCCTCGCTGACGATGCGCGTCTTGCGACGTTCGGTCACTTCGACCGGAGAGATCTCATCCTTGAAGCGGCCCTCGGATTGGGCAGCGCCTGCCTTCTGCTGACTTTCCAAAGCGAAGCGGTCCTGCTGCTCGCGAGTCAGACCGATTTCCTTGGCAAGGATCTCAGCGGTGGCCCCCATCAGCATGTCCGCCAGGGGACATTCGAAGCCGTCCTGGTACATGGCATCGACCACGCGATCGTGGCCAAGTCGATAGCCCGTCCGCATCTTCGGAAGGAAGAACGGCAAGCCACTCATGGATTCGAAACCACCCGCAACAACCATGCGCGCGCGACCCAAGCGAATCGCATCTTGGCCGAGCTGCATGGCCTTCAGCCCACTACCGCAAGCCATGTTCACGGTGGTGGCAAACACGCTCTCGGGAATGCCCGCGCCGATCGACACCTGACGCGCAGGGTTCGGCCCGGCGCCCGCTTGGCGTCCATTTCCGAGGAAAACCTCGCCGATGAGGTTCGGGTCCACACCCTCACGGCTGATCAGATCCCGAATCACCGAGGTCGCCAGCTCCACTCCACTCATTTTGGAGAAGGATCCAAGGTACTTTCCGATCGGGGTGCGCAGGGCGTGCGTCACCACTACTTGGGGGCTCGAATTGGGGGTCATAGGGCTAAAGCTGGGGGTCCAAATCTGGATTTGAGGCGACCATGGTAGATCTAGCAACCCCCACTCGCAACCGCCGGCATGGGCAGTATTGACCGTTCGTACCCAAAAACCACCCCTTGGGCAGCCAGGGGGCCCCTAGGAGGCCTACAGGGGGCCTCAGAGCCCGTAAAGGTACATAAACCGTTACAATATAAAAACTTACGCCCCTTTGCGGGTCCCATGGCACAATCCAAATCCCACTGACCCTACCCTGCCGGGCTCCAGGGTTTTATAAAGTAGGTTTCCAGACCGCCCCCCGCGCCCCCACGACCTTTGAGCAAAGTTCCTGAAACATGGCCCCCGCTACCCAGCGCCGAGCTCGGTAGCCCTGAAGTCCCCCTCTTTCCGCTGCCGGGGGCCTTCCTCTATCCGCATCAATTGATGCCCTTGCACGTGTTTGAGCCCCGCTACCTGGCGCTTTTGAGGGACATTCTGGACAGCCATGGGCAATTGGTCATCGGCACGATACTGGACCCCGAAGATGAGTTGCTCGAAGAAGGCGACCCGAAAGTGCTCTCCGTGGCTGGTTTGGGCGAGGTGGCTCGCTACGACAAARCCGAGGACGGGCGCTACCTGATCTGGGTGCTCGGCAAGGAGCGCGTGACCCTCGAAGAGGTKGATTCCGAAGAACCYTAYCGCAARGTCCGCTACCAGAGCTTGCCCGAGAGCTCCCCGACCCCCAGCGAGCGCGCCAAACTGGCTGTGGCCCTTAGGAAAGCGATCCTCTCCCGCCACAAGGGCATGGCGAATCTACCCGAGGCCTTGCCCTTGGAAGTGCAGGTCGACCTGCTCGTCCAGCAAACGCAACTCCCCCAATCCGTGCTCGAGCGAATCTTCATCGAGCCGGACATCGGCGAACGTGCCCAGCTTGCGCTGGCCGCCCACGACGGCTATCCCGCCGACAAGAATCTGCCCACCAAGGTAGAGGAATCGGACGAAGAGGACGAAGACGGCTTCGGGGAACTGGACCTGGGCGAGCTAGGCCCCGACTTCGATCTGGAGTGACCCAATACCGGGCTTGGATATCGGGCCAGCATGGACCGGTATTCTGAGCTACTCCGCTCCCCGCATACGCAGGAACACGGGCGCGTGGTCCGAAGGTTTTTCACCCCCGCGAAAATCCGTATCGATCCAAACGTCTTCACTCGCGGCCAGGGCCGGCTTGGAAACCAGGAAGTGGTCGATGCGCAGGCCGTTGCCGCGTTGGAATCCACGGGTGCGGAAATCCCACCAGGTGTAGGACTCGTCCTCCTCGTGAAAGTGCCTAAAAGCGTCCACAAGGCCTAGTTTCATGACTTTAGCCAGGGCTTCGCGCTCAGGCATGCTGCATAGAATTTTGTCGCGCCAAGCGTCCGGATCATGCACATCGCGGTCATCAAAGGTGATGTTGAAGTCGCCCGTCACCACGACCTTTTCCGCCATGGGATACTGATCCGCAACCATCTGATACAACTTCTCCAACCACTGCAATTTGTAGTCGTACTTCTCGTCCCCCACGGCCTTGCCGTTCACGACATATAAGTTGAGGATCATCACGCCATCGATGATGGCTCCGATCACGCGCTTCTGATCCTCCTCCGTGTCTCCGGGGAACCCGCGCACGACCGACTCGATTCCGGAGCGCGAAAGGAACGCGACCCCGTTGTAGGTCTTCTGCCCGAAGAGCTCGATGTTGTAGCCCAGGTCCTCGATGGGCTCCCGGGGAAACAGCTCGTCAATAACCTTGGTCTCCTGCAGGCAAACCACGTCGGGCTTACGGGTTTCGAGGAATTCCAAGAGGCGCGGCAGGCGGGCCCGCACCGAGTTCACGTTCCAGGTCACGATGTCCATGGGGAGCAGATTAGCGGCTGGACCTCCGACTCCGAACACCGGGTTCAGGAAAAGCCCAAATGCGTCGAAGTAAGGCCCCACCAGGCCAACTTGGCCTCGCCAGCGCCCCATTGGGGCGAATTGCGGGTCGCAGGGCGCTAGAAGCCCCAAGGAAGTCACAGCTTCCCGCGGAAGTTTCGCCAGGGGGGACCTCCCCCACCCTAAACTAGCAGCCGATTCAGGTGGCTCGAAGCCAAGGCCTGAGTCCTCGCCATGATTGGCCGTTATCCCGGACCCTACGAAGAAAGAGGGTCCAACACCTAACCGGACCCCATCTCTCAATTGAGTCCCCAAGACAGAAAGCCGCGACGTACGTCCGGCAAAAAAAAGACAAATCGCCCCGCCCCCGAACCCCTGCAGCCGCTCGAGAATCCCCCGGAGGTCGAGCTCTTCACCGACTGGGAAAATCTCGGGGACGAAGTCCAAGCCGCCATCGCGGAAATGGGCATCACCAAACCCACACCTATCCAGTCGCTGACCATCGGGCCGACCCTGGAAGGTCGCGACGTCATCGCAAAAGCTGAAACGGGCACGGGTAAGACCCTGGCCTTCGGCGCACCGATGATCGCCAAGATCGACCCCGCGCGCCACACGGTGCTCGGCCTGGTGCTCAGCCCCACCCGGGAGCTGGCGCAACAGGTTTACGAAGTGCTCAAAACGCTCGGCGAAAAGCGCGGCCTGACGGCCAACCTGATCGTAGGTGGTGAGCCCATGGGTCCCCAGGTGCGCACGCTCCAAGCGGGCGCCCAGGTCGTCGTCGGTACCCCCGGCCGCGTGCTCGACCTCATGGATCAAGGTTTCCTGAGCTTCCCTTGGACCGAATTCGTCGTTCTCGACGAAGCGGACAAGATGCTCGAGATTGGCTTCATCGACGACATCAAGAAGATCCTTAAAGCTTCCAACGAGTACCGCCAGACCTTGCTGTTCTCCGCGACGTTCCCCGCAGATTTGCTGCACATGGCGCGCGAGTACACCAACAACCCGCTCGAGGTTGCGACCTCCACCGGAGTGTCGACCGCCGACACGGTGACGCAATACTTCATGCCCGTGGGCGGCGATGATCGCACGCGCGAGCTGCGCGACCTGATTCGCGCCAGTGGCGAGAAGGATGTGTTCCTGGTCTTCTGCGATCGACGCACGGACGTGGACAAGCTGATGCGCAACCTGGAGCGCGAACGTTTCTCGGTCAAGGCCCTGCACGGCGGTTACGACCAAGCCTCGCGCTTCCGCGTGATGGATGCGTTCCGTACGGGTGACGTGAAAGTCCTGGTGGCCACCGACGTGGCCTCCCGC
>JAESRM010000054.1 GCA_016764635.1 Planctomycetota bacterium | reverse complement strand
GCGGGCCGGTGATCATCACCGGCCCGCGCTCGTTTCGTTCTACAGGGGCCACAACCGTCGGGCTTTAGACTCCGCATGTCCCATGTAGTCTGTGGACAGCGCGGTGAGCAATGGGCCGGGTTTGCCCGATCCGATTGTGATTCCATCGATCTTCGTGGCACTGACCATGCCGCGAACCGAGGAGCACAGAAAGGCCTCTTCGATCTGGCAGATTTGGTCCACGTGGATCGGTTCGTGAACGACTTGCAGGCCTGACTGCTCGGCGAGTTTGAGCACGGTTCGGATTGTGATTCCGGGTAGGACCTTTTTGGGATTGGCGTGCAAGCGCCCGTTCAAAATGGCGCCGAAGTTGCTCATGACCCCTTCGAGCAGGAAGCCGTCAGGGTCGACCATGACCGGTTCATAGTGCTCACGGGTCCCGAATGAAATGCTGCCCCTCTCCAGAGCAAACGCCGCACCTTTGGTGGTGGGGATCTTGCGTTGTAGATCGCGGGTCAAAGTGAGCGCGACGCCGTCCTCGTAAACCCAATCGGGCAGGTCCTCGCGAGGTACCAGGGTCGCGATCATGCGCGCTTGCGTGCCGAGCGGAGAGTAGGGTTCAGGGCACAGGTCCCAACGCATTTTGATCGGTGAGCTAGGGAACTCATCCATGGCCTGTTGCAAGGCGCGACGCAGCTGGTGATCGGTCAGCGCTTCGTCATAGCCCGTTGCCTGGATGCCCGCTTCTAAACGTGCCTGGTGCATCTCAAACCCGAAAATGCGCCCCGTGTCGTAGGTACGCGCAGCCTCATMAATGCCGGGCGTAACGCCCTTGTACAGGGAGTAAAATGGCTTGGGGAACGGATCCAGATGGATGCGCTCGGCCCCGCTCGGAAGCAGGGCATATAGGCGTTTTTCTTCCACCCCGACCACTAGTAGTTCTCGGGGAAGAGCGAACGTTCCACCGCTTCGATGGCGATGTGCAGGATCTTGATGTGAAGCTCCTGGATGCGGTCTGAGGTGGTGGCGCTGGGTACCACGATGGCGATGTCCACCTTGTCTTTGAGGGCGCCGCCATCCTTGCCGAGCAGGCCCACGGTCAGGATGCCCTTCTTTTTGGCCTCGGCCACAGCGTTCAGAATGTTTGGGGAGTTGCCGCTGGTGGAAATGGCGACCAGCAGGTCCCCTTCTTTGCCATAGGCTTCCACGCTGCGCGCGAAAACCTGGTCGTAACCGAAGTCATTGGCGATGCAGGACAGTTGGCTGGGGTCTGAAAAAGCCATGGCCGGYARGGCCGATCGATTGCCGCGGAAGCGGCCCGTCCACTCTTCGGCAAAGTGCATGGCGTCGCACATGGAGCCGCCGTTGCCGCAGGACATGAGCAGCCCGCCCGCTTTCAGGGTCTTTTCAGCGGCAGATGCAAAAGCCTCAACAGCCTGCAGGTGAACCGGGTCGGCCAGAAAAGCCTCGAGCGTTGTTTGGGCCTCCAAGAAGGAAGCACGGATCGTATCAGCGTAGGAAGTCATGTCCGCGCCATTGTGGCCCTGGGGCTAGGCCGTGGCCAGTGGTGGGCTGCCAGAAGTTACAGGAGAAGCGCTAAACGAAGCTGGCGACGGTGACCAGCAGCCACACGGCGGCTCCGACCATCAATTTGGCAAACGTACCCACGAATTGGCCCACAGCCGCGCCCCTACCGATCCTAAGGGCGGTGGGCATGTCCTTGCCGCCATCGTGCTCCAGGGCGGCAGCGGCTACGAAAGCACCGATACCGGCGCCGATAAGGGAGCCGAAAAGGGGGATGGGGATGAAGAATGTGCCCAAGATCGCGCCCAGGATGCCTCCGCCTAGGGCTCCCCAGGCACCGCGCTTGCCGCCTCCGGCCTTGCGCGCCCCGGCCGAGCCGGCGACGAGTTCAACCACTTCACCGAGTACGCAGAGGGCTGCGGCACCCAGCAGTACATAGGGCGAGAATAGGTCGGCATCGGTCAACCATTCCGTTATGGAACAGGTGACGAGGATGAGCCAGGTGCCGGGTAGGCCGATCAGGWCGAGCAACACCCAGAAGGCGTTGAGCAGGGCTAGGCCCAGGGGAATAAGGAGGTACCAAGGCATGTTCTAGCTCCAGGCGTCGATCAGGCCGGCGGCCTTGTGCAGGGTCTCATCGTCTTCGTCGCTGGCGATGGAGGCGTGGGTGATGCCGCCGCCCACGCGGAAGGAAATTTCGCCTTGGCTCTGGGTGGTGGGTCGCCAGACGACGGTGCGGATGAGGATGTTGAAGAGGGCGTTGCCGCTGAAGTCCACGAACCCCAGGGAGCCTGTGAAGAAACCACGACCCTCGCCTTCGAGGCGTGCGATGGCCTCCATGCTGGCGAGTTTGGGGGCTCCGGTGATGGAGCCGCCGGGGAAGAGGGCGTGGAGTAGGTCGATGGCGTTGATTCCGGGTTTGGGTAGGGCTCGCACGGTGGCCACCAGGTGGTGGACGCGGGTGTAGGTTTCGAGCTCGGGGAAGTGATCCACGCGCACGCTGCCGGTYTGTGCGATGCGGCCCAGGTCATTGCGTTCCAAGTCCACGATCATGGCGAGTTCTGCACGATCTTTTTCGCTGGCCAGCAGGGCCTCACGGGATTGCTGGTCGAGAACGGGGTCCTGGTGGCGCGCTACGGTGCCCTTGATGGGGCGCGTGAAGACCTGTTCACCGTCGTACGAAAGCAGCAATTCGGGAGACGTGCTGAGCACAGAACCCCCTTCAAAGGCCATGAATCCGCAGTATGGGGCCGAATTTGTGATTCTTAGGCGCAAGTAAAGGTCCAGCGGTTCGCCCTGCATAGGCGCGGTGAAGCGGTGGGCTAAGTTGACCTGGTAATACTCGCCGGCAGCGATTTCACRGCGACTCGTTTCGATACGTTGCTGGTGGATTTTGGAGGGGGTGTGCCGCTCCATGGCTCCAACTTGGAAGGACTTGGGGCTTTGCTGGGTTTGCAGGAGGAGCTCCAAGGCTTCACCTTCTGATTTCGAATGAGCGCCATCTGGCAGGACCAGGAAGGCGCGGTTCTCGGCGTGGTCAAAGACCAGGAAGCGCGTGTAGATGCCGCCTACAATTTTCGGCAGATGCCAGGGTTCCTCGGGGAGGTCAAGGCCTTCGCCGTGCACGCCCAGGTCATAGCTGAGGATGCCGAGGAAGCCGCCTTGGAAGGGGCCCGGTACTGAGCCTGCTGAACTTGATTCGGCGAGCAGGGAGCGCAGGTCCTCCACGCGCTCGATGCCCTCAGGCAAGGCCTTGGGCTCGAAGCCAATCCAGGAATAGTCGGCGGGTCGACCCCCGGCGCTATCGAGCGCTACAAGTCCACGCCGATCCCGCAGGGCCAGCAGGGCGGATGCAAAAGCGGGTGCGGGCAGCAGCTCACGCACGAGCGGCTTGAAAATGTATTTTTCCTGGTTCACGGCAAGAGGATGACCGATGCGGGGGGGCTTGGCGAGGGTAGGATGGCGCCTGTGTTGCTTCTCGTCGACAATCGTGACTCGTTCACCTTCAACTTAGCCCAATACCTGGCCGAATTGGGCCAGGAGGTGCTTGTGCGCCGGGCGCAGGAGCTCAATCTGGCCGCTSTGCGGGCCATGAACCCCGATTTCGTTGTGACCGGGCCGGGCCCAGGCCATCCCAAGCAGGCGGAGCTGAGTCAGCAATTGGCCCTGGAGCTCCCGCCGCAAACACCCCTGTTAGGGATTTGCCTTGGGCACCAAGCCTTAGCCATGGCATATGGCGCTCAAATAAGGCGTGGCGAGGAGCCTTGGCATGGACGCGTAGGTGAGATTCAACATGGCGCCAGGGGCTTGTTTGAAGGATTGCCCGATCCGGTTTCTATGGGGCGTTATCACTCCCTCGTGGTCGATTCCAACGGACTTCCAGATGTGCTGCGCATTACAGCTCGGTCTTCGGACGGGGCGATTCAAGGCCTTCAGCATGCGGAGTTGCCGCGTTATGGCGTTCAGTTTCACCCCGAGTCGATCCTGAGCGAACACGGGCATCAGTTGCTGCGCAATTTCTTGGGTTCGCGAACCGCCCGTTGAGGGCGTCGGGTCCGGGTTCGGGCGCTATACTGGCGCCATGAAAGCTCTAGCTTCCCGCGCCTGCCTATCACTTCTGTTTGTGACGTTTGCATCTACCGGGGCGTTGGCCTCGGTTTCCCAGGATGTTCCGGAGGGCAYAGATTCTGTGCCGAAGGAAGCCATCGACGCCATCGCTCGCTTCAAGATTCCGGAAGGGTTCAGCGCTAGCTTGTGGGCAGCGGAACCCGCGCTCGCCAATCCGGTGGCGTTTTGCTTCGACACTTTGGGGCGCATGTATGTGGCTGAGACTTTCCGTCAGGAAACGGAAGGTGTGCCGGACAATCGCACCCATCGTTATTGGTTGGAGGACGAYCTGCGGTTGCAAACGGTGGAAGAGCGCGGCGAGATGTACCTCAAGCATCACCCCGAATACGCCACGCAATGGACCGATAAGGAAGATCGCATCAGCCTGTTACAGGACACGACTGGGGATGGCGTGGCGGACAAGAGTCAGGTATTTGCGGGAGGCTTCTCCGACCTGTTGGACGGCACGGGCGCTGGCGTTTGGACCATGGGCAAGGACGTTTGGTACACATGCATCCCGAACCTTTGGAAGTTGACCGACGCGGACGGGGACGGCGAGGCGGAGACCCGCGAGATCGTGCACCACGGTTATGGCGTGCGCGTCGCATTCCGCGGACACGACATGCACGGTTTGGTTTTGGGGCCCGATGGACGGCTCTATTTCTCCATCGGCGACCGGGGTTACAACGTGATCAATCAGGAAGGCGAGCGCTTGGTCGACCCTGGGCGCGGCGCCGTATTTCGCTGCGAACTCGATGGCAGTGGGCTGGAGGTTTTTGCGCGTGGCTTCCGCAATCCCCAGGAGCTCGCGTTCGACGATTACGGCAATTTGTTCACGGGAGACAATAACTGCGACGCGGGCGATGCGGCGCGCATGGTTTATGTGATGGAAGGCGGCGATTGCGGCTGGAGTATGAACTTCCAATACCTGCCCGATCGGGGACCTTGGATGTCGGAGAGTTGGTGGAAGCCGGCGTTCGAAGGCCAGCCGGCATTCCTCAACGCGCCCCTGTTGAACATGGCCGCGGGGCCTTCTGGATTCACCCACTACCCGGGTGTCGGTTTGCCGGCCGAAATGGCTGATAGTTTCTTCCTAGCCGATTTCCGAGGAGGGGCCTCGGGCAGTGGCATTTACCGCTTCAAGACCGAGACCGACGGCGCCGGTTTCACCATCCCGAAACCTGAGCAATTCTGGTGGGGAGTCTTGGCCACGGATGTGGATTTCGGGCCCGATTGCGCCCTGTATCTGAGCGATTGGGTCAGCGGTTGGGTGGGACCAGGAAAAGGCCGCATTTACCGATTGGAGCACGAATCCCTGACGGATTCAGAGTTGGCTCTGGAGACCAAGCGCATTCTCGGCGAGGGCATGGAGGGTCGCGATCTCCCCGAGTTGATGGATTGGATGCAACACGCCGATTATCGCGTGCGCTTGCAGGCGCAATTGGCCAGCGTAGCCATGGGTGATGCCAGCGTGTCCGCTTTGATGGCGTTGGCCGGAGGCGAAGGGGCCGTGAAGCCGCGCTTGCATGCGGTCTGGGCGTTGACACGTTTGGGACACGGGGCGGGGCTGCGAGATCTCTTGAAGAGTGACTCCGCTGAGGTCCGGGGTCAGGCGGCTAAAGGTCTAGCGGAGTGTTCCATCGACGCAGGCTCTGAATTGATGTCTCTGTTGACCGACCCGAACACGCGGGTACGCTACTTCGCTTGCCAAGCATTAGGCTTATTGAAGGTGAATGCTGCTACTGGCCCGATCCTAGACCTTCTGGATGAAAACCAGGACCAGGATCGTTTCTTGCGGCACGCTGCGAGCTTGGCTCTGGCACGTATCGGAGATCGAAGCACTCTTGTGTCGGTGCAAGATCGAAGCCCTAGCGTTCGACTTGGAGCGGTCTTGGCCTTGCGCCATCTGCGGGACGGGTCCTTGATCAACTACCTGGGAGACACGGACACCTTCGTGGCGACCGAGGCTGCCATCGCGATCTACGACCTGGACATCACTCCCAGTTTTCCGGGTTTGGTGCAGCACTTTCTGAGCGCCGAGGACGTTCAGCCCCGGGCCCTAGCCAGGCGCGCATTGCATGCCAGCAACCGCATGGGATCCCTTGACGCGGTGCTCTCGATAGCGCTGGATGAACTCTACGATGACGAACTGCGCGAGGAAGCTTCGACTCTAATTGCCGATTGGATGGCTCCAAAAGAGTTTGACGTCATGTTGAACCAATCGCGAACGTTTGGGAGTCGGAACCTGTCCCATGTGTATGCCTCGCTTGCACAGCACTTGGAGTCGCTTCTAGCGTCAGAATTTGAACCCACAGTGTTGGCTACTATCCAACTGGTCGTGGAGTCGGGGTATGGGCCCGCCCAAGGAGCCATGCTTCGAACGCTTGCGAATCCCGAGACCCCTACACTGACGCGCGTGGCCTGCTTGGCGGCCATGGACGACGAGAATCGCGATGTGGCCCTGAATTTGGCGAGCCAGTCGGGCGTCTCCGAATTGAGGGATCAATCACTCCGCATGTTGTCGGTCGCGGAGCCTGCGCGAGCCATTCCGGTTCTGTTGAATCTCTTGGCTGAATCCGATCCGAAGCAAAAGATCGTGATCTTCGAGATCCTGGCCGGCATGGGTACTGAGCAAGCCGACGCCGTGCTGGTCGGCCGCATGGGACATCTATTGGATGGGGATGTGGAGCCCGCGATTCAGGTGGAATTGTTGGAGGCGGTTGAAGAGCGTGCTGCCCATGGATCTCCGGCCCTTGGCGCGCTCATCGCAGACTGGGTGGAAGCCCGGTCCAGCTTGGGTCCGGTCGAGCGCTTGGCCCACTGCCTGCAAGGCGGTGACGCGGAGTCCGGCCGTCGAGTGTTCTTCGAGAACGCGACGGCTTCTTGTCTCAGGTGCCACTCTATCGATGGGCAAGGCGGCGACTCTGTTCCTGCCGAGGTGGGTCCCAACCTGAGCGGTGTGGGAGCCAACCTAACTCGCTTCGAATTGCTGGAGTCTTTGGTGCAGCCCGCAGCCAAAATCGCTGCTGGGTTTGAGCTGTATAGCGATTCCGGCGAATTACTCCCGGTTTCGGTCATGCCGCCTAATTTGGCCACCCTGCTCTCCGCCCGCGAAATGCGGGACCTGGTGGAATACCTCGCAGTGCAGCGCAAACCTGCCAAGGTCTGGATTTTCGTCCACAGCGCGGGCTTCGAACACGAGGTCGCGAAAGCGGATGAAAGCGGACTCTCGCAGGTCGAGCGCAGTTGGCAATCCTGGGCGGAAAAGGACGAGCGTTTTTCGGTGGAGATCAACCGGGATGTCAACGCATTCACCCCCGAGCACTTTTCGGGGTTGGACGCGGTCTTTTTCTACACCACGGGCGAGGTWCCGATMYCYGAAGAAGGCCGTGCRGCMCTCAARGCGTTCATYGARGGCGGCGGTGGCTTCATYGGCTCGCACTGCGCCACSGACACCTTCTTCGAGTGGCCCTGGTACGGTCGCATGCTAGGCGCGTACTTCGATGGGCACCCGTGGTCCGCTGAAACCACCGTGGGGATTCGGGTCGAGGACACAGGGCATTGCAGTACGAAGCACCTCGGGTCCGGCTTTTCGATCACCGATGAGATCTATCAGTTCAAGGAGCCCTATTCGCGCAAACAGCAGCACATCTTGCTTGGTTTGGATGTGGAGCAGAGCCCCATGGAAGTGGAGGGGATCAACCGCACAGACAACGACTTTGCGATCTCATGGACTCGCAAACAGAGCAAGGGGCGCGTTTTCTACTCCGCTCTGGGTCACCGCCCCGACGTCTGGAGTGACGAGCGCTTCCGCGAGCATTTGGTGCAGGGGCTGCTTTGGGCCGCAGGGCGCTGATCGGGTCCCGATGGGGAATGGCGGGTTGCTACGGTTCTAAC
>JAESRM010000152.1 GCA_016764635.1 Planctomycetota bacterium | reverse complement strand
GAGTCCGGCTACAAGGGGGCCAAAGGCCCCTCCGCCACCGCCACCGCCAAGGCGGGGAGCGTTGCCTTTGRAAGCGGGCTGGTGCGCGTCCACTCGCTTGCTCGTCACGGGAGCGCTGCGGCGCACGATTTGGGCTGCGCGCTCTTCTAGTACCCGCCTTTGGTTTTTGCGGTCGATGCCGCGCTTGGCGAACGCGTCATCGCGCAGTACCAGCATGGAGGTTTCGTCCGTGACGATCTGGTAGTTGATGCCCAGATCCCGAATGGCGTCGTCGCCTTCTTTTTCGTTGGTGCGACCCCGATCCATGTCGAGCTTGATGGTGTCGATGCGATCCAAGGCCCACAGGCGTTCGAGTTCCGGGTACTCATCGGTGAACTCGGGGAAGTCGAAGGTTGTGGAATAGACCCTGTCTTCGCCGGTCAAGCGTGCCTTAAGCTCGACGGTGGCTTTGCCGCCCTGGCTGTAGCGGCCAAACGAGACCAGCTGTTGTCCTCGGTAGACTTTGCCGATGGAGCCCAAGTCCGAATCGAACGTGTGCACCCCAGTGATGTCGAGGGTGGCGTCGTGCAAGCAAGCGTGGGTGACCTTGGACTTGGCCAGCATGATCTGGCCGATCACGTCATCCGCGTTGGAAATGCTGGCGTAGTAGCCGCCGGTGGCTTCGGTGATGGTGCGCATGAGCGGCCAGTTGCCGGAGTTTCCTAAGAGGAATCCGAAGAGGCGCACATCGTGGGAGCGCATCAGCTTGTCGAAGGCCTTAGGGTTGACGATGCCTTCATTGGCCACAGCATCCGTGATCAAAATCACATTCGTGGCGCGGTCAGCATCCACTTTTTTGAGGCCTAGGCCGATGCCCTTGTAGAGGTTCGTGCTACCGCCGATCTTGATCTTGTGAASCWGSTTCACRRSMTYWWNGATCKSSKSTRGSRYGRMSYTYYWMWAGSSSMKMGKSMTWKSCYTSRMMRAWGTGKWKRMKGWCMSSRYSMSGAAKSGATCCATGGGGTCTAGCTTTCCGATGGCTTGGGCCACGCCATCKGCCAAAGTGCCGAATTTGCCCTCCATRCTGCCACTGGTGTCCAGRATGAAMACGTARTCCACGCCGCGYGTGAGCGGTTGCAGGTCCATKCCGGGCGTGACGATCATCATGAAAGTTCCGGGTGCRTTGGGGTCTGGCTTGTAGGCCAGCACYTCAAYGCGGCCGGGAAGGTTGTCGGCCAAACGGTAGTACACGATCAGGTCGGTTTTGAGTTCCACGCCGCCGGGGGCTTCGAGTAAAACGTCCCAACGGCCATCGCCCAGGTCCTTGACGATGCCAGCGCTTGCCAAGCCAGGCATGCGAACGTCGACGATCGGCCATACAGACTCGATTACAGCGTGGAACGAGAAGCTGCGCTGGACCTTAGTCTCTTGGGTCCAAAAGGACTGTGCGATCTCGTCCGTGCCGCCATCCTCCAGCGGATAGTGGAAGCGTCCGACCCCCGTATCGATTTCGATCGGTTGGTAATAGAGGTAGCGGAATTTGAGTTCCCCGTGGGGCGGTATCGGGGAAACGTGGAAGTCAAAGACGTGGCCTTCGCTATCTTCGGCGAGCCCGGCGCCGTTGTCCTTCTCCTCTTCGTAGGCTTTGCGAGCCTCTTCCTTGCCGACGACCTCGCCTTGCAAGGTCAGTTCTCCGAGGTACATGGTCATTTCCGAAAGGCTCGCGCCGGCGGGGATAGGGACCCGATAAGTGGCTTCTTGCGTAGTCGGGTTCGGGTTGAAGAAAGTCTGCGTGACCTCCGTGCGAGCAAACCCGTTTTGGATTGTGACCTCCACATGGTGGTCAAGGATTTGAATGGGGGCCTCGGGCGAGCCCTTGACCGTGAGAGTGCCGCCGGCTTGGGCGACGGATGTGGACCCAATGAGGGTCAAGGCGACCCAGCCAAGCGTAGATGGCATGCAGGCGAGGCGTTTGAGTAGATTTTTCATGGCGGTGGTGGGGTTTGGGTTTGGAGTGAACGAACCGCTTATGCGGGAGCAGTGCGTGCTGAATTTTTTTGGTCAGACTTCATTGGAGGGGCGTGTTCTTCGRCGGGGYCGGCGGTGGCTCGTCGCTCCAGGGGCCTTGTGCTTTCGAACCCTGGCCACGATGGAGCCCACGATTAGGGAGGAGCAGGCGCCGCTGACAAACCACGGGCCGATGAAGAACAACTGCCACATGGCGAACTCGCCAGCCAAATCCCCGCCGCCCAACGAAACCGGAATCCAGTAGGAGGCATAGGCCAATAGGAATGGCACGAAGAGCAATGCATACCAGCGGTGGGTGTTGTCTTGGATTCGACCTAAGCCAAGCGCGCACAGACCGGAGTACAGGGCGAGCAGAATGGAACCTTCTTGAAAGGTATGTGGGATGAGGTGGTACCAGTGCATGGCGGTGTTGGGCAGAGGTTCGATGGGAACGCTTCTCCTATGCGGAAAGCGTGCCAGGGGTGGCTGTGGTGTCGTAAGTTGCGTTAGGTACATTGTTTACGGATAAATTAGGGCGTCGCGGAGCCAGCTTGTTTGGACCTGGGCCCCTACGATGGATGTCCAGGTGTGTACATTGGTCGTACAGTTATGCCTATTCTCAGATCAGACGACTTGGCCTTCGCCAAGCACCTCCAAGCCATCGCCCGGGTCAATCCATTCCTTCCTGCACGGATCGAGTTGGAGCGCCAAGCCCTGGGGCAGGACTACACGGAAATTGGCTCCGCCAAGGCCTTTGAACCGGGTGAAGGTCCCAACCCAAACATGCAGCCGTTGCTCGCCAAATCGCGCCGCGTGTTGGAGGAATTGCAGGGCAAAGCATCGAAGACCAAGGTGCGCGTCAGTCAGGCGGATAGGACGGCCGCAGGTCACTTGGCCCTGTATGCGCTTTATCACGGCCACGTTCCAGGGCTGTTGGCTTTGGCTCACAAGGCGACGGGCGGTGCAACCAAGCGCATCAAGGTGTCTTGGTACGCAGCTTTCGAAAGGGACGTTGAGGCTCTTCTCGTTTTGCAAGGCGAACGCTTGAGGCCTGAGGAAACGGCGCCGCGGCTATTGGCCTTGTTCTTCCAAATGGCTCGAGCTTTCGTGAATATCTACGCGAAGTTTGTGGGGCGCTCCACGGCGGCGGTGACCCTGCGCGCTTCCATGTGGGAGTCGATATTCACCCATGACATGGAACGCTACCGGCGGGCTTTGCTGAGGGCCGACGAGGCTTCGGACGGCGGGTCGACGGTGAGTTTGACCTCGGACATCCCGACCCTGATCACCGGGCCCTCGGGCACAGGCAAGGAACTGGTGGCCCAAGCCGTTGGCCGGTCAGGCTTCGTGCCTTTCAACAAGAAGGCCCAAAGCTTTGATTTGGACTCTTCGGCATTGTTCTTGCCCATTCACCTAGCCGCTCTTTCGCCCTCGTTGATCGAATCGGAGCTGTTTGGGCATCGCCGCGGAGCGTTTACCGGGGCTTTGGAGGACCGCGCGAGCTTCCTAGAACTCTGCGCTTCGTACGGATCCGTTTTCATGGATGAGATCGCTGAGATCGACGGCACCCTGCAGGTTAAATTGCTGCGTGTCCTTCAAACCCGGGAGTTTGCTCGTTTGGGCGATTCGGAAACACGTAGGTTTTCGGGTCGACTGATTTCTGCGACGAACCGGGACTTGGCTGCTGAAATAGAAACCGGTCGGTTCCGCGAGGACTTGTACTTCCGCCTGAATGCGGATCGGTTGGTGACGCCTTCACTCAGGGAACTCTTGCAGGGCAGTTCCGTTGAGTTGGAGCACTTGCTCGGATACGTGGCAGGCAAATTATTGGCAAGTGGGCTGGGTGACGATGCAGAGGCAAAGTCCTTCGCAACGGAACTTTGCACCTGGATCGAAGCCAACCTGGGCCTTGATTACGGCTGGCCGGGTAACTTTCGAGAGCTGGAGCAGTGCGCTCGCGCATTTTTGGTTCGAGGTCGATACCAGCCGCAAGAAGGCGCACGCAAAGCCAAGACGGGTCAATTAGGCGACCTAATACAGGGCAACCAGATAACCGCGGACGAACTTCTTAGCCGCTATTGCGCCCAGGTATTTGACGAGGTGGGGACCTACGAGGGGGCCGCTCGGAAATTGGGCCTGGATCGTCGCACGGTACGAGCTCGCGTATTGGCCGCCGGTGAACTGGGAACCTAATAAGCCGTCCATGGGGTCGCGCATCCACTTGGCGGCCTTTCCCGTGATCTGTTAGAGTAAACACACCTGCCATTGGTAAGAAGTTCGCCCGGCAGCGGGTGAGCTTTAGGCCTTGTCCGCATTTCAATTTCATGAAGAACAATAACGCACAATTAGTACTCACCCTATTCCTGGGGGTCATGCTTGGAAGTGGAGTTGGCTACCTGCTGTTTGGTACTGGGTCTGCCCAAATGGAATCCGCCATAGGGTTGTCCAATAGTACGGCGGCGATGGAACCCGAGGCTCGCACCCCGGTGTCGGATGCGGTGGATCTTCGGTCCAGTGCGGAAGAGGCCGTGCGCGCGAAACCCATGAAAGCGCCGGTTGCCCAGGTTTCCGTGATGGAGGCCAGCGCGTTGCTAGGCAGCGTGGAGGTGGCAGAAGTCGCTGTCGAGGAAGGCCAAGGCACTGTGTTTGGGCGAATCGTTGACGAGGCTGGTCAAGCGATGGCCGGGGCCGTCGTGCGCCTAAGGGGAAGGCCCGGCAGGATCCCGAGCAGTTCCCCCTCCAATATCGGACAGGGGGCACCCGAGCGGGATTCCCTCAAGGAAACGGTGCGCAAGGCGGCCCAGTCTTATCACGATCAACGGGCACGTAGACGCGAGGTTACGACCGATGCCCATGGTCAGTATCGGTTCGAAGGGTTGCTCGATCAGGCTTGGACCGGCTACGCATACCTGGAGGGCTTTGTGCTGAATGCGGACTCGTCGTCTAGCAGCGTCCGTATTGGTTCTGAACTGAATTTTACGGCCGCGCTGGTGCAGGAAGTTCCGGTAGCGATCTTGATGCCGGACGGGGTTGCGGCGGAGCGAGCCTTTGTTGTGGTCACTGCCCTGGGTGGGCGGAACCGCGATCGCATATACGATTGGTCGTCTAATGAGGCTTTCATGCGCCTTGTTCCCGGCCGTTACAAGGTGCGGGCCTTGTCCCATGGAACAGAGAATTTGGACCAATCGGAGTTGGCATCCAGTACGGAGAAAGTGACCCTGGAAGTTGGTGTTGCGCCTGAGGCATTGACTCTAGAGCTTGCCCCAAGGCTTGGAATCAGCGGCTACATTCGGGCATCCACCGTAGGTTCGAATCAGGGCAGCTACCGGGTGCGCCTGCTTGCATTGGCGAAGGATCAGGAAGTGGACCTGGAACTTTTGGCACGGTCTGATGAGGACTCCAGGGCTCGCCCAGGCCGATTGTTTGCCTTCACCGATCTTGAACCTGGCCGGTATGTAGTGGGTGTCTCCCGTGCTTGGGGAGCGCCTATCGCGGTACATGAGGTGGTGGAATTGAGCGACGCTTCGGCAGAAGTGCTGCTTGAGTTGCCCGAACAGGACCTAAGTCAGATTCTTAGGGTTGTGGTGACGGAAGCTTCGGGGGAACCACTTGATGACGTGAATTTCAGAATCCGGCAGAAGCTAAGCACTGGAACCAGCCGGCAGAGTCTGTCCGGGAAGAGAGACAAGGACGGGAGCTATCTGTTGACCATTCCAGCGCAGTTTCACGAAGGGTACTTCGAGGATGGCAAGGATGGCGCCGAGTACACCCTCACGGCCAGCCACGACGAAATGGGGTCTACCGAAACCATCTTGAAGCGTGGTCAAACGGACCTGGTGGTCACCTTCGTTGTGCCCGGCCGTCTGACGGTCACGATCCCCGGATATTCAGGTAGCGGCTATGAAGGGCGTGTCCGGGTCACCGCATCAAAGATGGGCGAGAAGGATCTGTCGCGCAGCTTCATCAGGTCCATGAAGGCCAAGATCTCTGTCGCCGGAGAGCAAGTCTTTGAAGGCTTGGAACCGGGCGACTACATCGTCTACCTGACTATTTCAGCAAAGGGTAACAACCGTTTTTCATGGGGCTCTGATGATTCAGTCAACTCGATTGAGATGTCCGTACGGGAGGGTGAAAACAGCGTGCAGCTCACCATTCCGAATCTGTATCCCCTACGCGTTCATTGGGCTGATGGCAAAGTGGGCAAGTCCCTGCATCTCTCCATAATAGGGGCCAAGAACCAATATGGGGGCTATTCGGGGGGGACTCTTGACGGGGACTTGGTCGCGAGCTGGGAGGACCTTCCCGCTGGGGACTATCGGGTTCAATACTACAGCGGTATGTCCAAGATCATGAACGTCACGATTCCGTGTGGCGAAATCGATTTCACACCCATGCTGATCAATGCCATGAGTATTTCGATCACTGCCTTGGATGGCAATCTGGCCAAGGCAGGTTTCCGGGATGGGGACCTGGTCATCGGGGCCGATGGTAAGGAGTTCGAGAGGCAAGCGGACATCATGGGCCTCAGCCGAATCATGATGGAACCTGGAGAGATCGTGGATTGCATGGTGCAGCGCGGCAATATAGTTCTGACCATCCAACTGAAGCCCTCCGGTATTGGCGATTGGGAGGATATGGGCGGCAGCATGACCCCAACCACTCGATAGTCGAATCCTGTCGTCAGAAGGCCGTCCTGAAAAGGACGATTCCCCGGCGGGCTCTACAAACCGCCAAGCGGCGTTGTCTCCGCTACCCTGATAGGGGCGGCCTCGAATACAGGGACTCCGCAGGGGACCTGAGCGCCTTGCTAGGTGATTCGTGAGAACCCGGCGGGAAACCATTTTGGGCGGTCAGCCAGGACCCGTACTTTAGGAATTGGAGTGAGCCCTGGTTGCGAAGGTGCACTTGCGAAACTTAACACTGCGAACAAAACCAATGGCGCACTAGCCGCAATCAAGGTCACACTCGCCAGCTTGTGCTTCGGTAGAGTCTTGCGCGCGCGTCCCGTTCGCTAAGGTCAGAATTACCTTGGTACGAGCGACGGAATCCTTGGTTTGCTTTCCACTCGCGGCCATACGAACAAGCCTCGATCTGAGATGGATGTGATCGCATTTGATGTTTGGGAGCCGATACCTGAATTAAGTGAGGGGCCTCGCCCGGCTCTTACGCTGTAGGGCTGTAGTGTTCATCTACAGCCATTCCGTGGCTTATCACCTTGCCGTTTCGGCTGTTCCTTACGAATAGATATGCTTCGATCTAAATTACTCATCCCTGCACTCGCCTTGGGTTTTGCGTGCGGGGCCTTTGCCCAAGTAGGCACGACTTTTTGTGCGGCGACCGCAAACTCTACGGGGCTTCCCGCATCCCTGACGGGCTCTTTTGGCAGTGGCACGGGTAGTGGCTTGCATCTCGAGGTCCAGGATGGGGTTCCGAACCAGATAGGGTACTTTTTGGTGGGCAATGAGATCACCCCTGGGGTCGTCATCAGCTCGGGTCTACTCTGTTTGGTCGGTACGGGCAGCGCGCAAATTTATCGTTATAACGTTGCTGGCACGCCCCAGAACTCGGTGGGTGTTTTCGGCAACAGGGGAACGTTGGAGAACGTGGTCGGTACTTCCTCAGTCGGCTCCGGTTTTGATGTACCTAGCATTATTCCGGCTGGCGTGTCGCTACCCATTATGGCCGGCGACACTTGGAACTTTCAGCTGTGGTACCGCGACACCGCGGTCATGTCGGGCAATTCGAATTTCTCGAATGGTCTCAGCGTCACCTTCACCCCGGCACAACAGCGCCTTGGCATGGTGTTGATTCCATCGGGCACATTCAACATGGGGTCCATGGCTAGCCGTGCACCGTACTTCGCCTCTGCCGATGAGCAACCTGTGCACTCGGTGAGCATCTCGAATGACTTTTGGATGGGGCAATACGAGGTCACGCAGGACGAGTATCAAACATTGATGGGGACTAACCCTTCACACATCTCCGGAAGCCAGCTTCCGGTAAGTGTGGTGACGTGGGACAACGCC
>JAESRM010000278.1 GCA_016764635.1 Planctomycetota bacterium | reverse complement strand
ATAATTAATAGGCTTGAGTTTTGTTGGCAGTTCGCCTAACTTCTGAGCCTGCCTAAACACACCGCTAAGATATGTTTCAAAGTCGGGGTCGTAGGAGAAGTGCTTGTAGGCACACAGCATCAGGTGCGAAAGGTTGTGCACCGTATGTGGATAGAGGTGCTTGTCGTTCCGAATGTCCGGATCGATCGCGGGGATCGAAGTGAACATTTTGTGGGAGCCGCGGAAGTGCCAACGAAGTGTGTCGGTCACCATCGTGCCCATGTGTTCACGGGTGAACTTCTGGTGCATGCCCCTGTTGGTATGGATCAGCACTTCGAACTTCCCTTTTTCCCCCATGAAGCGCCCGTTGCCCATGTAGGGCTTGCCAAACTCCCTTGACTCCGGGAAATCTGCGTCGGTCACATCGAGCAAGCGCTGAAAGCGTGCGTAGAATTTTTCGCCGCGCAAGGCCATCAGGTGCAGGCGTAGGTAAGGGTCTAGCTTTTTGACTTTGGCCGGGATGCTTGGGAAGAGAGCACGCAGTTCATCCATTTCGGAAGCGAGGCGTTTGCGATCCTTGCCCTTGACCGTTTCGGACCGTAACGAGGACCCCCAGCGCATGTGAGTGGACTCCAAGAACAGCCAATCGGACAATGCCAAGTCCTGTTCGATTCCTTCGCTGCCGTTCTTTGGGCCCATGTCGATAGGACCGTGGGAGACGAGTCCTGCGCGTTGCAGTAACGCGGGGTCGTTCTTGCAATAGGGGCAAACGTCCTTTCCGCGCTTGCCCTTTTGCGTCGTGCCGAACGCTAGGGAACCCAATGCCACCACGAGCACCAAGAGTGCGATCCATCCGCTTTGAAGCCTTGTTGCTGACATGGCATTCAGTCTACCAACGCCTCGAAAAGCCGTGCCCCTATCGAGTGCCTGGGCGAGTCTTAGCCGGTAGCCACCCGTAGAGGGCCCAGCTTTTGGGCGGCGCGGGCTTCGATGCAGTCCGACGCAATCAACCCTGCGGCGCTTGCCAGCCCCGCGCGCCAACCAACTGGGCTTGGATTTGAGCGATGGTGGTGGCCCGGGTCTTGATGCTGGAGGCATAGGGCCCCGCCCAGCCAGCGTCGATCGTGCCGTGGAAGAGTGCAATCCAGCGGTCGAAGTGGTCGGTCGTAAACGGTTTCAGTGCGGAGAAATGTACGTGCTTGGCGGCCGGGTTGCCTTTGAAGCCGGACTGGCCCAGGATCATTTGGCACCAGAAAGCCGTCAGTTTGGGCAGGTGCTCGGGCCAGTCAACTCCAGCCAAGTCGTTGAAGATCGGACTGAGCAGGCTGTCTTTGTTGACTTTCGCGTAGAAGAATTCGACCAGGCGTGCGATCTCGCCGGCGTTGTCCAGGTCAGGTTTGCTTTGCATGGCGCTTGGCATGAAGCCGCCCATGGCGGGTGCTGTATGCACCCATCCATGGGCGGAGTCAATGGCAGTGGGTTAGGCCGTTTCCGAAGGAGCGTCTTGGGCTTCTGCGGGCTTGGATTTCTTGACTAGGCTATCGGCGGACGGGGGGTTGCCGGCAGCAACGTCCATTGGGCGTGCCATGGGCGGGGCCGGTTGAATGAGCATGGTGGGCTCCGTTTGGGAATACTGCTCGGTCAAGCCATGGATCCCTTGGACAGCCGCATCGAGTTGACTGGAGAGCGTGGAGAGATGGGCCAGAACCTTGCGGTGCTCCATCAGGTCGCTCACGATTTGGGTCAACTGCATGTCCAACTCGGTGTCGCGCGTCTTGAGGGCGGCTTCCATGTTGATGACGGCAGCGGATCCGTACTCACCGACCACGTGGCGGTGGGCGCGGACCACGGTCTCGTGGAAGAAACGTCCCTTGAACCGGTCAAGCTCCTGACGCATGACATCGCGGCCTTCGGCGCCGATGCGCTTGTTCTTGACCTCAACGGGGATGCGGAGGGTGGGCTGGTCCGTATCGCCAAGGACTTGAACGCGCACCTTGCTGGCGCTGCGCAGCAGGAACCAGTCGAGCAAGCGGCGCTTGATCGGAATGGCTTCGGCTTGCAGGGGGTGCCCCACGTTCTTGTAGGGGATGTCCCGGCCGATGGCAGCGAGCGCGTCCCGGCCGATGGCAGACAGGTCCACCCCAGCGGCATACAAGTCAGCGGAAACATTCGTGGGCAGCAATACGCCGGCGGTTCCAGCGAGGACTTCTTCGCTAAGGGTCTGCTGGACGAAACGAGTGAGGGTTTCCTGGTATTTGGCGAAGGCCGGAGCCAGTTGGTCGGCGACGAGGGTGTGCAGGCTGTCGTCGCACTGGAACCAGCGGTTCAGGATGCTGTCCAGGTCTCGTTCCGTCGCGACGCTGGCAGCCTTGGCACGCTCGCGAATGGAGGGGCTGAGTTTGTCTTCGAGGTCGAGGAAGGCTTGGCGCCAGTCGTAACCGACGAGGCGTCCGACCGCGTGGCGGCGACGTTGTGAATCCTGGCGTTCCTCTTCCAGTTTGTCGGCGCCTTCGCGCAGGGCATTGACTTGTTCGTGCTCAAGCAGTGCGCCCGCGTCACTCATCAAGTGGCTCGCACGACGCAAGCTGTCACCGAGGAAGGCGACCAGGTAGTCGGTGCTGTTCAGGTACTCGGTCAGGTCGCGCAGGAAGATGTCGAAGTTGGCGCGGCTGGAGGCCTGGTCTTCGCTGGTCGAGCCTTTGAGGCGGCTGGACGCGGCCTTGAGCAGGTCGATGGGGTAGATGCGCAGGCGGCCATCTTCGGCGGCGGCCTTGAGCGGTGCACTCATGGCGAGGTTTTCGAAGGCGTCGATGAGCGCCAAGGGGTCTTCGCGCTCAAGGCTCGGAATGAGCGAGCCGTCGGGGGCCAGGTCGGTCTTGCTGGAGTCCAGGTTGACCACCAGGAAAATGCGGCTGAAGAGCTGCAGCAGTTCCTCGAACTCCTCGAAGACTTGCTCGAGGAAAAGGTTGTCCGACTTGACGATGAATATGGCGCAACTGGCTGAGTCGCGGAATTCGCGCGTCATGCGGTCGTAGCCAAACTTCATGCGGCTGTACAAACCGGGCGTGTCCACGAGCACGGCGCCCGAGCGAGCCAGGTCGCCAGCGGGCAGGCGCACGTCTACTTTGCGAATGGCTTCGGGGTAGTGCACTGAGGGCTCGAACTCTTCGTTGCGCGCCTCTGCGGCACGCAAGCGCTCGGCCAATTCCACGTGGGCGCGGTTGATGTACATGTACAACGAAGCCGGGTCGGTGAAGCGATCCGTGCGCCCGTTGTAGCGAGTGACGTCGAACTCGCGCTTTTCRGCGTGGGACAAATACACCATGCACGGGTAMGCGGGCAGGCTGGAAACCTCGCTGACGTACGTGCTCGAAAGCGCGTTCATCAAGGTGGACTTGCCACTCTTGAGAGGGCCAAACAAGAGCACATAGGCTTGCTGGTCCACTACCTTTTTCACCAGGCCTTCCACCTGGTTGCGCAGCTCTAGCAAGCCGCTTCGAACCTCGCTTCCACCCAATTCGATTTGGGAATCTTCGAACGCCTGGGCGGCTCCGTTTAAAGGTTCGAGGATGGGTCGTAAGACACTCTCGAACGACTCACAGAATTGGCTAAGCAAAGTGCGCATGTTGCTTCTTGTGTAGGAGGACTGACCGCGTGTTTCGCCCAAAGCCCTGGATGGTTTTGGTGGTTGCGAAACGCTGCACACATAACAACCCACAGAGGGGGTGCACTCAAGAAATAAGTGCCCCCTGATTGATCAGGATTCAGCTTTCAAACACCATCGTCACATCTTCAAGACATCTTCAGGCCGTGTGTTTTACGTACTTTGCAAGCTGCGAGCACGTTGTCGACTTGGAGAGCGAGTGTTCGGTGGTATTCCTCAGGGTTGGAGCTGGAATCTGCGGCGCCCGTGAGAGTTCCATCAATCGGGGGGGGCCTACCCACGCCTGTCACGCTAAACTGTGTCCGATGAACTTGGATATTCGATCCATCGCGATGCGCGCTGCCCAGCGTGCCTTGGCCGAACCCAGTGCGCCCTCGCCCCATGGCGGGGTCGTGGTTTTGGCGTCGGGCACCAGGCCCCTGGACCCGGCTCTCAAAGCGCAGCTTGCGGCCAGTCGTTCCCAACCGTGGGTCACGGAGCGTTGCCTGGACGGCACTGCGGATGGGGCTACCGTCACTCTCGCACCCGACGTGCGCGTGACAGCCCAAGCCCGTGAGCAGGCCCACGATCGGGGTATTCAGTTCAAGCAGGGGCACCAAACCCTGGGAACTCACTTTGGAGGAGACCATGCGCCCCTCGTCGCAGTGGGCTGTGACCACGGTGGTTTCGACCTCAAGCAGGATGTGATCGCTAGCCTGGGTGAGCTCGGATATCGCCCCCTAGACATGGGCACTCGGGACAAGCGCGCTGTGGACTATCCCGACTTCGCCAGGGCGGTGGCAGAGGCTGTCGCCGACGGTCGGGCCGTGGCTGGCGTATGCATCGACGGTGCAGGCATTGGGTCCGCCATGACGGCTGGCAAGGTGCCTGGGGTGCTGGCCGCCAACTGCTGGGATGTGCGCACGGCAGCCAACGCACGCGAGCACAATCACGCCAATGTGCTCTGCCTTGGCGCAGGGCACCTGGATCGCGGTTCAGCCCATGCCGTGCTGCAAACATTCCTGGCCACGCCTTGTGGTGAAGGCCGCCACGCGCGCCGGGTGGAGAAAATCTGGGCCACGGAAACACGTTACAGTAAGGGCGCGCCGGAGAGCACGCCCGGACACTAGGTTGGCGCTAACTGCGCACTAAACGGACATCACCTTATGAGAGAGATCGACCCTGGCTATCTGGAAGACCTGCTGACACAAATCGGTCAGCAGCTTGTTCAAGGGGGGCTTCCTCAGACCTTGGAAGTGGGTGAAGCTGGTTTTCAGGCCCTGCGAGGCACCGGAGGAGTCCAGGTTGCTGGACCCACCGGGCTGCAGGGTTTTGTTGCAGCAGGCGCCTGCCGCCTGGGCGTATGCGGCCCGGACCCGGCCCGTCTGGGTGACTTGGCCAGCTACTTGGACCACACCTTGCTCAAGCCCGATGCGACCGCGGCGGAGATCGATGAGCTGTGCGCGGAAGCCATGGAACATCACTTCGCGTCCGTATGCATAAACCCCACATGGGTGCGTCGCGCGGCTGAGATTCTCTCGGGGTCCGGTGTGTTGGTTTGCACCGTGATCGGTTTCCCCTTGGGCGCCAGTGTGCCCGAGGTCAAGGCCTACGAAGCCCGTCGCGCCATCGAGGATGGGGCTTGTGAGGTGGACATGGTTCAAAACGTGGGCGCCCTGAAGTCGGGGGACTTGGCCTTCGTCCAGAAAGACATCGCAGCTGTGGCGGAAGCCACCCACCGGCTGGGGGCTCGCCTGAAGGTCATCCTCGAGACCTGCCTGCTGACGCCCGCTGAGATCACGACTTCCAGCACCCTGGCCCGTGCCGCCGGCGCTGACTTCGTCAAGACCTCAACCGGTTTCGCGGGCGGAGGGGCGACCGCAGAGGATGTGGCCCTCATGCGCCAGGCGGTGGGGCCGGTGATGGGCGTCAAAGCTTCTGGTGGAGTGCGCGACCAGGAAACCGCCCAAGCCATGATCAAAGCCGGCGCCACCCGACTCGGCGCTTCGGCTTCCGTGGCTATCGTGCGCGGTGAGCAGGGTTCCGGGTACTAGTCGGCCACAGAAAGGGACCGGATTGGCGCGATCGCAATCGCTCCAATCCGTGAATATGGCCATCCGGGGGCATTTATTCCCAGAACTCTTGGTCGATTAAGAGTCGGATCCGGGCGCGGTACTGCAGAAACTGCCCAGGCTGACCTTCTCGATTTGGCCTTCGAGGATGCGGTCGCCCGTGGTGACCGTGAGGGTCTGATCTTGGATGGTGAGGAACCACGACACCCGGCGGTCGAGGTCTTTCGTCAATCCCAGAACCAGCTTGTGCGGTAGGAGGTAGACCTGAATCTCATCCGCCCTGTGAACCTTGCGTCGGCGCCATTCCTTGAGCAGGGAATCCTTCGGCTTGTGCGTGAAGACGAGGACCTCGGGGCAGCGCTTGCTGACCCGGTGCAGTCTTTCTGCGCTAGGTAGGCCAATCTCAATCCAGGTGTCGACTTGCCCGGTCAGATTGTGAGCCCAGAGCGCTGCGTCATCCGGGTAGGACAATCCGCGACCGAACTCGAGCTGGTCCGAGTGGGCCAAGGCGCGAGCGAGAACCCGAACGACCATSCGATCCGCATCCTCAGATGCGTGCATGGCCATGCGCAGGTCCAGGGTTTCGTAAACGCCCCGGTCGATGTCGGAGAGGTCTAGCTGGAAGCGGTAGATTGTGGCTGTTGTGCCCAAGGGAGGATGGGGCCCGTTGCGGGGTCCGTGGTTTGGCGGTGTGCGGAGGGGGGGGGATTCGCCCAGAGACTATGGCAGCGGGCGCCTTGCCGCAATGAAGCAAAACGCCCGCTCATCAGCCTTTGCCAAGGTAAGAGGGGAGGCTCCCGGTCTCTCGCAGGGGCTCGTAGTCGCGCTGGCGTAGGTTTGGCGGGGCCGGATCTCGTCCAGGCATGCTTGGCGGGCCTGGACGAAACCGTTGAATGGGTCTATGTATCCTCCAAGGTGTGGCCATCTTGACCACTTCTTCCCATCGCGGCTAAGGCAGGAAGCTCAGCAGCTGCGTGGCGATCAGGACTTCGTCTACGGGGTGCTTGGCGAGGCAGGAGCGGATGCTGGTGGCATTGGCGCGCACGTTGGGTTCGCGTTTGGCTTGCTCACGAACCCTTAAAAGGTCGAGCACCCGGTCTTCCAGGCGTCGGCCTGCGGGTGCTTGGTAGAGAATTTCGATTTGGCCTTGCTCGGTCGACTCGGGATCCAGCTCGAGGGGGTCGGCCGGGCCCGCCGCTCGAATGCAGCAGGGGCGGGTTCCAGGGAACAGGGTGGGATAGGAGATCAGTCCCCAGAGAATCAAGCCGTCGTGGGCGCGCAGGCGGAACTCTTCAACGCGTCGACCCCCGCCAGAGAGGTCCTTGCGGGGCGAGGACATCATCGACGTGGGGCCAGATGAAAGGTGCGAGAGCCGCTTATGCCAGTAAGACGGCTCTAATAGCAGGGGATGGACAGGGTGGGGCATGGTCTTGGGCTGAGTAGACAGCCGCAGGGATATTCCTTCCGAACGGGGAAGATGTGGGTCTGGTGCCAGATTCGCAAAAGGAAACGCATCACCTCTATATAGGGGGCATTGGGGGGCCAGAATGGGGTGTGCCTGGTCCTCCAATATTGTGCGCCCCCCGTAAAAGGCCCGTAACTGGGTTTAGAGTCTGTGATTAGGCGATTTGGCCTTGGCTAAGAAAGCGCCTTCGACCCTATGATTGGCGTGTCCAGCCYAGCTGGGCTCTCCAAAAGGATCCCCCAAAGGGACCGGGGCTTGGCCCTGGTCGATTCCCTTTTGATCCTCGTCTCGGCACATCACCACACCGGTCTATGCGTTTCCTAAATTTGAGATTGGCCTTGGCCCTTGGGCTGGGAGTTTCAATCCCCATCAACCTCGCTTGGTCACAAGATGCAGACCCTTCCCAGAAGGGGGAAGGAGTCGAGGCTCCCAAAGAGGACGAAGCCAAGCAGGATGCTGAAGGCTCCAAGGACTCTGACGCCAAGGAAGACTCCGACACCAAGAAAGACTCCGACGCCGAAGAGGGCAAGGAAGTCGAAGAGCAGGAGCCTGCTGGCCCTATCTTGACCTTGCCCGAAGAGGTTGGAGCCTTGCTGTTCATTGAGGCTGAGCGTTTGATCGTCCGCCCCGGCAAGGAGATTGCGAACGGCAAGGTGATCGTTCGCAATGGCCGCATTCAACAGGTAGGCCCGGACCTTGTGGCTCCAGAAGGAGCCAGGATCCTCAAAGGCAAAGTGGTCTGCGCAGGATTCATAGATCCCTGGTCCACGCTGGCAGTCGATTCAGCATCACGTTTCGAAGCTCGCGCCGACGCGACCCTTCAGACCATGGATGCACTCGAGCTCTTCGGACCCAAGCAGTCCTTCGAGCG
>JAESRM010000053.1 GCA_016764635.1 Planctomycetota bacterium | reverse complement strand
ACTAAGGGTCAACCGCTCTTTCGCTTCAGGTCCAGGTTGGCTTCGAAGATGGCGCTCATCAGGTCCTTCTTGAGTTCAGCGCGCACGTCCACAGTGCTCAAGCCTTGGACATTCCTATAGAGCGAGGCCACGCCCGCTTCGACATCCGGAGAGCTCCTCAAGCGCGCGATTTCCCCTTCGGTCACACCCAAAGAGTTGGTCAGCTTGGCGATTCGCCGCTGAAGGTTGTCGATCTCCCGCTGATAGTTTTGCTCCTTGTTGTCAGGCAAAACTTCCATCTTAGGCTCTGCCGCTTGGGCCTCGCGCATGGCCCTGCTGAGGATCTCCTCCGCAAGCTTCGAAGCCGCCAGTTCGAGGTTGCCGTCCTTAGCCACCAATTCCTCAAGGCGGTCCCTGTAGTCCTCATGCTCGTCCCCTCCCAAGGCTTTCAGGGGAGCTGCCTGGGACTCCGGCACGATGCGCTGCTTGTCGTGCAACGCGTAAAGTTCGGTTTCCACGAAACGGTCGCCGCCGGCTGCCTCAGCCACGGCCGCGCCTTCCTCCGCAACACGCTCTAGCGTTTCGAAGTTGCGCGCATCGGGATGTTGATTGTGTGCGATTCCCACCGACAGAGTAATGCTCTGGGTGTTGCCGCTCCGATGAAAGCGCAGATCACGGGCACCGGACAACAGCCGGCGCAGCATGAAGGCGACATCTCGCGGAGAAGTGTGCGGAAGCACGACCAGCAGACGGTCATCCACCAAGCACCCGAGGATGTCCCCTGCCCGGGTCTCCCTGCGCACTAGATCAATCACCGAACCCAGGATCTCATCTTTGATCTCCTGACCATGATACGTGGCCGTATCGGCCAATCGATCGACCTGGACTAGCAGGCAGCACATCGGATAGTTGTAGCGCGCCGAGCGCTCAAATTCGACGTGCATGAGTGAACGCACCTCTTCAACGGAGAAGAGGCTTTGGCCGGTACGACTGAAGGTGGAAAGAAGGGGATCCTGCATACGAACGTGGGTAGGGACTGCCCCCAAATTTCGACCATGGCAAGCCACCAACTTGAGATTTCCTTGTGGTTCCGGGAGAAGCGCGCCACCCGCCGCCGTCAGGAACAKCWSYCSGMWWWRMWWTSMACATGCTCACGCCACAAGAGCGCCACTTGCGACCACGTTTACGGCCGGACCTACTGGGCCTTGGCCCGGTAGGAGAACATCAACTCCAGCATGCGACCGTAGGATCGCACCCCGTGCACCTGGCCCTGGCTCTTCAGGTATGCGTCATTCACACGCATGCTGATTTTGCGAGCGGGGCTCTCATAGGAATTCCAAAAGTCCTGGATCGCGCGCAGGTCCTTCAGCACGGGCTCGGGCAACTCCCCTACCCATCGGCTTGCCTGCTCGGGATCACTCCGTCGCAAGGACCGGATGGCTATGGAGAAAACGGCCAGATTGCCGGAGTAACGGTAGTGCGGATCCCCGGAGAACTCACACAACAACCAACCCAAGAAGTTGGCCTCGTCCTCACGCGCAAAGCCACGCTGGTGAGCGATCTCGTGAAACGCCACGAACGGCAGGCTACAAGGGGGTTGTCCGCCGTTGAGGTGTGCCTCCCCGGTGAAAGGAATGAAGATGCCCGAGATGCCCAAACGCGCAAACAGAGGCCATGCGGTCAACGTGCGCAGGTTGGGCTTCTCGCCCCCCATGGACGGAACTTGTTTCGCCAGTTTCGCCAAGCCAAGGGATAAGCGGGCATGCACGGCCCCATCGGGCCCGAACACTTCAAAAGCCCCGGAGGGCCTGTCCTGTGTCCCATCCCGATTGAGATCCGAAACGAGCTGCTGACACAGGGATTGCAACGCTTCGACGGGATCTTCGACCGGCGGGAGTTCAGCACTCACCGCCAGGGGCAAGCGACCATGGTTCACCCCCCAAAGTAGAAGGAACGCAAGGAAAGCCCCACTGGCCACGCGCACCGTGCGCAGCCCGCCTGCCAGGATGGCCCGCGCCAAACCCGTGGCATCCCTGCGGGCCTTGTGAAGCCCGAGGCTCCCCCATGTAAGGAAAAGCACCACGGCTACGACCGTCAGGGCCTCGGCCAAGGAAAAGGAGAACGGACCCGAGACCCAAGAAAGCAAACCTCGAAGCCGCGGGTACAACCCCTGGCTGTAGTAATGCTCCACCCACTCCGGCTGGAAGATTCCGTTGCGCAAGCAAAGCCCACACGCTCCGGCCAGCGTCACAAACCCAATGGTTCGCCACCATGGCAAGCCTGACTTGCGCGCTTCACACTCCGGCTCCGTTTCAGGCTGCATGGCCTGAGCTTACCTCAACCCTGTGAACTTTCCGACCGAATCGGGCAAAACCAATGCGTGGCTGCGCCGGCAAAAAACAACTGGGGAGGCGAGGCCCTGCGGCCCCGCCTCCCCAGAAAAGCGTTTTGGAATTACGAAAGCTACTTGAGCTTTTCCCAGAACTCCTCGGGCATGTCGTGGGCGATCTTGAGGGCACCGTTGGCGCCACCGTAAACCGGCTCCTCGATACGGATGACTTTACCGCCACCCAATTGATCTTGCATGTAACTCTGAATCGCGGAATCCAAGCCACGGATCTGCGAACCACCACCGGCCAAAAGAACGCGGTTCTTCAGACGCTCCTGGAATTCGGGGTCAAAGGTAGCGATCAGCTTGCCGAGTCCTTCGACGATCGGCGGAACCATGCGACGGCAGGCGTTCTTCATGCAATCGGTGATGTCGAGTTCGGTGGGCTTGCCCTTGACAGGCAAGGAAACCACGATGCGTTCCACATTGTCTTCCACCGTGGAGTGGCGCTCTTTGATCGCCTTGAGCATTTGCTTGGTGTGCTGAGCTTCGGGGAAGGCTTTCTCAAGCTCCTTGGCCAATTCAGCATCCACAAAGTCGCCGCCACTGGTCAAAGTGGCCTGGTCGGATTCCTCGGGCATGGTGCCGTGCATGCGACACAGGTCGACGGTACCGGCTCCAATGTCGATGACCAGCACGTCCTCGAGCATGTCGAGTCCATAGGCCACCGAGAAAGGCTCGGAGCAGAGCATCACCGAGTCCACGGATTCGCGGGCAGCTTGGAGGATGGCGTCCTTGTTGTTGATGGAAGCCTGGGCCGGAACACCGATCACCGCATACACCAATTCGTCCTTGCGCGGGCGGGCCAAGCGCACGATCTCCTTCACCAAGTCCTGGGCCGCACGCAGGCTYTCGTCATCCTGACCGTCCTTRTTGAAGGTCARAACGCCGTGCTCTAGGGGACGGTACAGGTTGAGAGACARYCTCTTTTGACGGGCTTCCTCCCCRAACARAACGTCCTTCTTCAGCAGYTTGCGRGCSAYGGGGTCYTTCGGATAGCCCACGAAGGACTCGACCGTTTCACGGACGCCGTTGGAGGCGCAAACCGAGGTGCGCGAAGTGCCCAAATCGATGCCCAAGTAGAGGACACCGTGGTCTTTGGAGGGGGCTGCATCGCCCTGGTTCTGATCTGTCATTGGAATTGATCCTTTGGCTGTTGAAGTGCCGCCCGCCGGCGGTTGCCGCGGGCTTCGTTCCTAGGCCGAAATTCCTATTCGGCCAAATTATGGGAGGAAGTGATCCTTTCTCGGAGCTCTTGGTTGGATTCGAAAATCTTTTCCATCAGCTCCTTCTTGCGTTGATAGGCCGACTCACCGCCATTCAGGCCTTGAACCTGTCGGAAGGTCGAGGCCACTCCGGTATCTTCCACCGGGCCTTGTCTCAATTCAAGAAGCAAAGACTCTTGACTCTGCAATGCGCCCGCTAATTTCAGCAACCGACGCTCGAGGATTTCGATGGCCTGCCGGGTGGGATCCGGAGAGGGAGCCGCAACCGCCACGGGCTGGCGCGCGGCAGGGGGCTCAATCGGCGCAGGCGCAGGGGTCGGCAAATCTGTAAAACCAGCCCCTTTGGGCCCTTTACGGCCTTTTTTCGCGGCCATGTGCACGGATTCCCGACGCCTCCTGAGAACCTCGGGGAGTTGCAATTCGTGGCAAACCTGTTGCCTGTGGGTACTGGTCCTGAAGCGGCTCATCGCAAATATCGAAGCACTTAGCATAAGGGCGCGGAGAGGCTTGCTGGCCAACAATCTGGTCCTAGAAGCGTCGACCCTAGGAATCCTCTTCGCGCCAATCCGCCGGGCCTCGGATTCGGCCTAGCGGACCCGGCCAAGGCCTCCCGTCCCTATTCCGAGACACTCCAGGCTGAGCCCATTCTGAGCGACCCCGACCAGAACCCGGGCACCCCACAATATTGTCATGCTACCTTTCCTGATCTGCCTCGCTCTGCTCCCCCAGTCAAACCCAAATTCAGCGCCCCAAGATCCAGAGCCGGCCCCCTTGACAGCCCCGGCTATGGTTCAGGGCACACGAACTGACAGGGCCGCGCAGACCGTGCGCGAACTCGTAGACCTGGGACCCCGCATGGGAGGAACGCCCTCCGGCGATCGGTCGGTCGCGTACCTGCTAGCAAGGTTTAAGGCCATGGGCTTGCCCTCCCGCACCATCCTGGAAAAGGAACATTTGGTGCACTGGGAAACATCCTGGAACTTGTCCGCAACGCTCTCCGCATTCGAGGACTTGCCAGTCGAAACGTTTCACTTGCAACGCGCCTGGCCCTATGGATTCTCCCCCGCAGCTGTAGGCGAGGCGGAGATCGGCCTCGGTGCCGCGGATGGCATGGTCGGCCTATTCAGCAACTTCCACACTCCGCGCCGCAAGGGCCCGGCCCTGACCCTGGCCCTCGTCGACGGCTTCAACACCACCGAGGGAGATTGGCCCAAACTTCGCCCCTTGCGCTCCAGCGCTCGCAATCGCTATCCAGTCTTCGGCATCTCCAACGCCAGCGGCAAAAGACTGCGGCAGGGTTTAGCCCAAGGCCGCAGCGTGCGATTGAAGTACAAGCTCGAAGCCACCATTGAAAAGCGCAAGAGCCAAAGTGTCGAGGCCATCATCGAAGCTCCTAGCGATGCTGCACCGGGTTTTTTCCTGGTTTGCGCCCACGGCGATTCGGATGCAGGAGGCCCAGGCGCCAACGACAACGCCAGCGGTGTCGCCATCGTTTTGGAGATGGCCCACTCCTGGAAAACGGCCATTGACCAAGGCCTTTGCGAACCGCCCGCCCGCCAAGTGCGCTTCGTCATTTGGGGAACCGAAATCAAATCCACGCGCGAATACCTAAACCGCTATTTGGCAGATCCCGAATCCGCCAAAGCGCACCCGATCCTCGGCGTGTTGAATTTTGATCAGGCGGGCTTCGGCGCCGGAGCGGAGCAACTCAATGTGGAGCCTGATGACCTGGCGAGCAACACCGCTTTCGTGCGAATGGCTTCCGCAATCCTGAACGAACACAAGGACACAGAGGGCTACCCGAAACGCTGGGCCACGAACAAAAGCCTGGGTGGAACCGACTCCTACGTATTCTCTTCCTCCAAGTTGTTCCGCCAGGGGGGTTTGCCCTCGGTCACACTTTTCACAAGCGCTTGGGACAAGCCCGAAGAGCATGCCCGCACCCAAGGCATGCCCGGAGAATCCTGGAGAGACCGGAACAAGGTAAGTGTGGATTTTGACCCCTATTACCACTCCGCAGGCGATTTGCCCGAATTCACTACGGACCGGGAACCGCACAACATGGTCTGGTGTGCGCGTGTGGGACTGTCCTGCGTGGCCCGCTTTTTGGACGGTCTCTAAGCAAGTTTTCGCGCTGAACAAAGCGCACTTGGGTTTTACGCGTTGGCCGCCACGACAATGCCGCCGATGATCACGGCGCTCAACAACACCGCCAATGAGATCTTGATCCAAGAGTAGGGAGCTTTGCCTGCGATCTGGCCGGACTGTCCGTTGACGAGCACGGCATACGGCTTGCCAGCAAAATGGTAGGTCAAACTCCAAACGGGCAGCAAGACGTGCTTCCAGCGCACATCGCTCAATTGGGTCTGAACTCGCAGGCCACGCTGCGTATCCCCCGGCACATCACCGGAGCAGCGTTCCACCTGGCTCTCCAGCATTCTGTTCTGACCTAGGCCCCAGCCATCCTCCAAGTCGACCCCGTACTCCTCGGCTTCCCAACCCACTAAATACTCCGGCTGGTAGGGCACCAATTCCCCGGTTTCAAAAGGCCCCAACTCCAGGGCCAATTGACGATCAACGCCCTTCGAAGCCATCACTTGTAAATCGTCATAAGCATCGTGCCTGCGACCGGCTGCCGACTCCCAACGCACCTTACGCACCTGCCGCGTCCGAAGCTGACTCTTGCCATTCACCGTGACGTGATAGGTCTCCGTCACGTAGTAATAGTAGCCTGCCTGGGCTGTCCAGCTCGAATCGGCCCGCGCATCGAAAGTCCAAGCGGGTACGTAAATACCCCGGGCGTCAAAACCTTTCAAGCGCTTCAGCGCTGAAGGCCTAAACCACAAGCCTCSCAGCCAGCTGCGGAAGATKGCTGCGACCTCGTCCCGCGGCATCATCATGGGGATCACGGACTCGGGTTGRATCGCCTGGCGKAGGGAGTCCTCTTCGAGCACATGCCCCGATCCACARAACGCGCAGGCCTTGGAGATTGCGCGGCCACCKAGCAAAACCCGCGCACCGCAGGTGCCACACACCAGGGCCTTSGYKGTCCCYTCRYCGCCGATGGCGARGGCCTCGTCCCCCTGCCGGCGCCCCYTTTCCAAGGTGTATTCAAGGATCTCCCCCGGCAAGCGTTCAATTTTCCGTTCCTGACCGCAATGGTCGCACACCATGGCCTGGGGCCCTGGCCTCCAGAAGACCGCAGCGCCGCAATTATCGCAAGACACGTCCAGCCCCTGGGCATGCCCGCTCTTAGGTCCGTTCAAATCTGGTTCTTGGTTCCCCATGAATGCATTCCGTAGAATAGGAGTACACGAATACCAACCCTACCCCCTACTTTCCACATTCTAGTGACGGAGACTCCCCTATGGGCATGATCGACTGGTTCAAACGCGGCACCAAAGAAATGATGGTGGCCCGCCCGGATGGCACCAAATCTCAAATCGTTTGGAAGCACCCGGACCGCACCATCCCCGACAATTCCCAGCTCACCGTCAACGCGGACGAGCGGGTTTTGTTCTTCCGTGATGGCAAGGTTCAAGGGGTCATGGAGCCCGGGCGCCACACTCTCGACAGCGACAACATCCCGTTCCTGTCCAACCTGGTCGATTCGTTCACCGGTGGCAACGTGCTAGTCACGGAAGTTTTCTTCGTCAACGTGCGCGAGCATGCGGGCATCAAGTTCGGCGGACGCATCGGACACGTGGAAGACCCGAAGAGTGGCATTCCCGTCGAAACGATGGTGCACGGTGAGTTTTCRTTCAAAGTCGAAGACCCYGAAAAGCTGATTGTYGGGTTGGTGGGAACCGGACGCGCCCAATCCTTCCAAGTSAAAGCTTGGCTCAARGAGCAGGTTCTMAAGGTATTGCGCGAYCGTACGGCGGAGTTGCTGGTCAAGAAAARGTGGCCSCTRCTRGAYGTCACCTCAGGCGCCTACACGGAGGAAATCGAGGAGTCCGTGTTGGCTGGCATGGCMAARCACGTGGAGRAYTACGGTGTRCGCATCGTGCGCTTCGGAAACTTCGTGRTCGGAATCGACGAGGATGACGCCGAAAACCTAAAAGARCTTTAYCGCGACGCKGCCTACATCAARACMGTCGGCGGSGTGGACCAATACCAGAAGTTCGCRGCCGGCAAGGCCATGCTGGGTGCYGGCGAAGGCATGGCGAAGGGCGGATCTGGCGGGGAAGGCGGYGGACTCCTRCAAGGAGCCTCCCTCGGWATAGGACTCGGCATGGCCCAAATGCTGGTTCGCGACCATCGCGGTGGAACCTCCCTCGAACCCGCTGCACCGGGTGTGCTGTGCGGATCCTGCATGGCCACGGTCTCGGCCGGAAAGTTGTGCAGTGCATGCGGCGAATCCCTTCGCAAGCAACCCGCCCCGCAAAATCGCTTCTGCGGTGACTGCGGCGAATCATTGGCCATGGACGCCAGCTTCTGCACGTCCTGCG
>JAESRM010000052.1 GCA_016764635.1 Planctomycetota bacterium | reverse complement strand
TCATCAACGACAAAGGGGACCCTGAGGATCCCGAGCGCAACCTGACCCTTATCAACGCGAAAATCGTGGCGCGCGCGGGCGACAAGACCCTGCACGAAGAGGGCTGCCTGTCCTTTCCAGGCATTTACGGCGAAATCGAGCGCCCCGAACGCTGCACGGTCGAGGCCTTCGATGTGAAAGGCGCCCCTATCAAGCAGGAGTTCGACGGGTTCCTAAGCCGCGTCATCCAGCACGAATACGACCACCTGCAGGGCATCCTCCTAGTCGATCGCCTCTCCCAAGCAGACAAGCTGCGCAATAAAGCCGAGCTGCAGGAAATGGTCCACCAATTCCGCGCCGCCCAGGGCTGAACCTGGATACCTCCGTGATTCTCAGTTTTGGAATGGAAGAACTGGCCGCCAAGGGGCCGACCCCTGAAGGAAGCGGCTCGGTCGTGAGTATCGGAGTGTTTGACGGCGTGCACGTGGGACACCAGGCCATTCTCTCCGCCAACGTAGCCCTGGCCAAAGCCCACGGATTGACTTCTACGGTGGTGACCTTCGCGGGACACCCCAAGAAAATCCTGCTGGGGCGATCCCCCAAGACCCTGACCACCATCTCCCACCGGCTGGCCCTTTTCGAGCGCGCGGGCATCGAACACACCCTAGTGCTCGAATTCACCGAGGAGCTGCGCAACATGTCCGCCACGGCCTTCCTCCAAGAGATCCTGCTCGCCGGCTTGCACGCGCACACCTTCCTGCTCGGCTTCGACAGCAAGTTTGGCCGGGGACAGGAGGGATCCGCCGCATTCTTGCGAGCCCAAGGCCAAACGGTCCAGGTCATTGAACGTGTCCTGGCCCGCGACCGCGCGGCTTCCAGCACGGCGATCCGTGAAGCCGTTGAACTGGGCGACCTGGTAGGCGCAAGCACCATGCTCGGCCGCCGCGTCAGCGTTCTCGGCCATGTGGTACACGGCAACGCCCTGGGACGCACGATCGGCTTCCCCACCGCCAATCTAAACCTAGAACACGAGCTACACCCCCCTGGCGGAGTCTACGCCGGCTACGCCCGCTTGATTGGCGACCCCAGCGGCCGCACATTCCCCGCCATGGCCAACATCGGCCACCGCCCCACCATCGAGCACCTGGACGGGGTCCCCCAAAGCGACGGCCAGGTCGAAGTCCACTTGCTCGACTTTGCAGAGGACCTTTATGGGGCCCAATTGGAGTTCGAGTTCGTGGCCCGCCTGCGCGAAGAACAGACCTTCGATGGCCTGCAAGCCCTCGAAACCCAACTGATTGCCGACCGAAAAGCCACTTCGGAGCTACTTTCTGCAAAAGGACCGGACTTCGGTGCAGGATTCTCGCCGCAGTAGTTGACGGGGCCCCCCTCTGAACGGACAATCCCGCCACGAAAATGCTGAAAGGCATTCAGTGGGGAGCGGGTTAGACCCGATCCCATAAAACCCAGGCCGGGTAGCTCAGTTGGTAGAGCACTTGATTGAAAATCAAGGGGTCACCAGTTCAAGTCTGGTTTCGGCCACCACCCCCGACCCCCGGGAACCTAGCGTTCTTGGGGGTCGCGGAAGTTAAAGGCGACCCATTGTGATGGCCATTTCGATGGAACCTGTCCCGGTCGCCGATCCTCCCCGCCGCGCCACCCGTTAGGATAGGCCCATGGATCCCCTCCCGATTCAAGGCAAGCTGATATTGCCCCTAGACGAGCTAGAGCTGCGCTTTTCACGCAGCGGAGGCCCTGGAGGTCAGAACGTCAACAAGGTGGAGACCAAGGTCGAGCTGCGCTTCTGCATCCCCACCAGTGCCGTGCTCTCAGACGCCCAGAAAGAGCTCCTACAGGAACGCTTGCAAGCGCGGCTGACCAAGGACGGATTCCTCATCATCGCCTCCTCGGAGAACAGGGAGCGCGCACGCAACATGGAAGCCGCCCGGGCCCGCATGTCGAACATCCTGCGTGATGCTCTCAAAGTACAGCGCAAGCGCAAGCCCACCAAGCCCACGCGCGGATCCCAACGACGTCGGCTGGAAGGCAAAAAACAACGCAGCCAGATCAAACGCAACCGCGGCAAAGGCGGACTGACCGATTGACCACAGATCGCAGCTCGGCCACTTAACTAAAAAGAGCCCCGCACAAAAGCACGGGGCCCCCTCTGTCGCTCTTCATGAAGAAAAGCATGGAGTCACAGCCAACTAGAAGGCGAGCTGCAACTGGATTTGAATGATGTCCGCCTCGGTCGCGGCCAAATCGGAGCTGATGCTGCGGTAACCGATCGAGTACTTCAGCTTGTGACCGTCGATGTAGTGGTTGACTCCCAAGTCAAGGATGGTGGTGTCGTCCGTGTCATCCAGATCCTGGAAGCGCACGCCGATCTCCCACTGATCAGGAGTCAGCATGTAAGTGCCGTACAAGGTCATTGCGGTGGCATCGTCGACGGCCATCGAAGAACCCGGTGCAGCGCTCACACCTGCGGCGTCGGCATCAAGAAGTTCAGCACCTGCGCTGAACTGGGAGCTGGCCACATGCACCTCGATCAAGGTGCCCGAACCGTCGGTGGCCTCACCGTCGTCATACAAAGCGATGGCTGCCGTACCGGTCAATTCCTCGGGTCCGCCGTAGGCGCCTTCGACCTTGCCGATGCCGGGCCCCATGAAGTTGTATGCCACACGGACGGCGCTCATCAGCTCATCTCCGGTTCCATCGGTTCCGTTCATAAGGCTGAGGAAGAGAGCTACCTTGCCGAACTTTCCGTGGAACATGGCACCCGCATCGCGGTTGTCGAACAGGTCGCCGATTTCGGAGCGATCGACGAAGAACAGCTTGCTCGAGCTGTTCGAACCATTGCGGCTGATTCCGGCCTGAAGAAGGCCCGCGCGCACGAAATGCTCACCGACGGGCACATCCAGGTAAGCGTCCTTGAGAATCGTGCCCGATGCGAAGTCCACTTGCACCTTGTAGCGATAGCCCTCGCGTTCACCCTTAAAAGCAACCCGGGCACGGGGCACGGTGAAACCGCCGAGGTCATTGCCACCGACCTGAATGTCGCTGCTGTTGCGGTAGCGAACTTGCACATAGCCGCTAATGTTCGGTCCATTCGAATCGGTCAGGCGGCCTGCGATGAGTGCCTCGACGTCACGGTCAAAGGATCCGTAGTCGGTTTCGGACGCGAAAGCGAATCCGCTCAAGGTGAGAGCTACTGCGCTGATGCTGAGAAGGTTCATTGATTCTGACGCTCCAATTCGGAGATTTTGGTTTCTGTTTGCCTTCGAACGACGTGCCAATGCAGGTCTGATTTCGAGTGCGAGCGCCAATCTACCTGCGGTCTCCGAAAAGAGTCATTAAGTCAATGCTAAGCCTCGGTGTAGGAACCGTTGACAGCCTTCCGGGCATGGCCAGCTGGGCTATTCGTCGCCTCAGCCATCGTTTTTTGGTGACGAACAAAACAAAAGAGCCCCGTACCAAAGTACGGGGCTCCTTGTCGGTTTGCTCCCCGGAGGGGTGGAGAGCGAAAAGAGATCTGGGTCTTAGAAGGCGACCTGGAGTTGAAGCTGGATCATGTCCACTTCAAGTGCTGCGTCATCAGAGCTGATGCTGCGGTAGCCGATCGAGTACTTCAGGTTGTGGCCGTCAAGGTAGCGGTTCACGCCAAGCTCCATGATCGAGGTGTCGTCTGCGTCGTCCATGTCCTGGAAGCGCAGGCCGAGTTCCCACTGGTCGGGGGTCAGCATGTAGGTACCGTAAAGCGCCATTGCGGTGGCGTCGTCAGAAGCCAAGGTGCCTGCTGCGAAGCCAGGCGTAGCGCTGACACCAGCATCGTCAGCGTCGAACAACTCGAGGCCAGCGCTGTACTGAGAGTTGGCCACGTGGGCTTCGATCAGGATTGCGGAACCGTCGGTGGCTTCGCCATCGTCGTACATGGAGATGGAAGCGGTACCGGAAAGCTCATCGGGGCCGCCGTAAGCGCCCTCGGTGCTGCCGATGCCGGCGCCCATGAAGTTGAATGCAACGCGGATGACCGTGTTGAGCTCGTCGCCAGCACCGTCGGTACCGTTCATGAGGCTGAGGAAGAAGGACAACTGGTCGAAGGTGCCGTGGAACATGACGCCGGCGTCGCGGGTCAGGAACAAGTTGCCGACTTCGGTGCGATCGATGAAGAACATCGTTGCGGAGCTGGAGGAACCGCTGCGGCTGAAGGCCGAACGGAAGAGGCCAGCACGGGCCGAGATGTTGTTGATCGGGATGTCGACGTAGGCGTCCTTAAGCAGGGTGCCGGATGCGAAGTCCACTTGGACTTTGTAGCCGTAGCCTTGACGCTCACCTTTGAAGATGACGCGGGCACGGGGAACAGCGAAACCGCCGAGGTCGTTGCCGCCGACGGTGACGTCGCTACTGCTCATGTAGCGAATTTGGGCGTAGCCTGAGATGCTCGGGCCGCCTTCGTCTGCAAGGCGACCGGAGACCAGGGCCTCGATGTCGCGGTCGAAGGATGAGTAGTCGGTTTCGGACGCCACTGCGAATCCACTCAAGGTGAGGGCAGCGGCGCACATGCTGAGAAGCTTCATGGGTATTAACACTCCGGTTAGGAGCGTGAGAGGTAAGAGAGACAGAGTTTGTTTTGGGAGTCGGTCGACCCGCCAGTGCGGATCAGAAACTAAACGCCCAGGCCAATCAATCGTGTTGACGGCTTTTGGTTATTGATTCCGGGGATTCATTCGGCCCGGTGGCATGTTCCTTGTCCCTGATTCCAATCAACATGGACAACGGTGACGTAACCAGCGCATATAACATCACTTACRACGGCAAAGGAATGCCTAAAAAACAGCCTGAAACACTCAAGCTTGCTGACCCCCTTCCCAAACAAGCCAATTCCCATGGCCTAAAAGCAGTCAATCCTGGTCTTCTCCCCCCCAAGAGTCCCGCCGGCACCGGGCTCGAGCTCTACCCCAGGCAGGTGAAACCCGTTGCCGCCACATGCCTGAATGCCACAAGCGACACACTTGCTCCCCTCCCAGACGGCACAAGAGTCTGAACACCCGACTCACCCCACTACCCGCTCGACCAACCTAAGTCCTACTCCAATAGAGGCCTCAGCTAGCCTTAGATGAACGAACCGCCCTCCACACCCTATATGGGCATTGGATATGGGCATTGGATATGGGCATTGGATATGGGCATTGGGGATGTGTGCACAGGAATGCCTATTCGCCCTCCCAGCAAGCCCCTTGCTGCACCCACAACCATCTAGGAACAGGCACGCTCAAATCCGCCTGCCCTTGAACCCTAAAACGCAACCAAGATCGAGCGATCTTCCATCCAACTGGAGGCCATCATCAAGCATGTGCCTTCCATTCTCAAATGCCCGATAAAGCCAAACGCCTCCAGGATTCGCCACGTCCGTGCACCCCCCACCGAACATACCTCCCAATTGGGCCGTAAATGCAAGAAGGTCAAGTCCCCGACGAGTCGAGACCTTGACCCCCATGGAATCATCAAAAGCCAGGGCGCTTCACGCCCTTTACTGCTAGGTGGTCGCCAGATCCGAAGAACCAACGGAGATCACGTCGCTCGAACCCACATACCACTCGAAGCCGTCTTCTAGATTTCCATCTTCGCCCGGAATGCGGACCATGCGCCGGCGTGCGTCGAACTCACATGCCAAGCCTTCAAGCTCCTCAGAAACGAGTCGGAACTCGCGCAGCTGGGTGAAAAGGTAAGCTCGCAGCTCAGAGGCCGCGCCTCGCTCGGGCTGGTGCTCAGGCAGTCTGCCGTCGGGGTCAAGATACAGGCTCAATTGCCTTCGAAGGGAACGAACAGAGCGAGTTCTATCTAGGTATTCGCCTACTAGCACCTCCAAAAGAGGGATCAAGCGGGTTGCAACCTCTCGGTCATAACATAGGGCGGTTTGTGAAAYGGTCATTGGAAGCCTCCTTGGTTCTTCTTGGGACTCGAACCTCTTAGCCGAAAATTTGGCTCCTCCGAAGGGGAAATCCGSYCCCKGCCCAAAAAGCAACGACCTAGACAACGCCCGGATTCAGAGATTCTGATCCCTCTGCACCCCAAATACGTCCAATAATGGGTGTTCGTGACGCGCCCTCAGATTTCTGTCGAAACCTTGCCCATCCAGGCCTTGGCCCCCCGCCAAGCCGGCGGCATGATTGTGCGCCCATGAGTTCCCCCACTGTTCGAATCACCCACTGCCAGGACTTCGCTGCCGCCCACCGGCTACACGCCCCTCAGCTCTCAAGCGCTGAGAACCTTGCGCTGTACGGCCCTTGCAACAACCTGCACGGGCACAATTACCGCTTCGAAGTCACCGTCGAAGGTCCCGTGGACCCGGTCACTGGCATGGTCATGAACCTCAATGACCTGGCCGAGATCATGCGGACTGAGATTTGGCAGCAAGTGGACCACAAGAACCTCTGCGAGGACGTTCCGTTCCTTCAAGGCGTGGTCACCACCGCAGAGAATCTAGCCATTGCCTTCTGGCAACAGCTGGCGGCCAAACAAGATTGCTTGGCCGGCTCGCGCCTCGTTCGAGTGCGCGTCGTGGAGAGCCCAGACAATTTCGTGGACTACTTTGGAGAGTCCGTATGAAGGACAAAAAAGCAGCTGAAGGCCTGATCCGTTCCCTACTCGAACAAATGGGTGAAGACCCTGATCGCGAAGGACTCATCCGGACCCCCGGCCGGGTCATCAAGGCTTATGACGAGCTCACCGCCGGTATGAATCTCACCGTAGCCGACGCGGTCGGCGAAGGCGTTTTCGAAGAGCGCTGCTCCGAAATGGTGCTGGTGCGGAACATCGAGTTTTATTCGATCTGTGAACACCACATGCTGCCCTTTTTCGGGCGCGTGCACATCGCGTATATCCCTCGCGACAAGATTCTAGGCCTGTCGAAGCTAGCCCGCATCACCGACGTGTTTGCTAAGCGGCTCCAAGTCCAGGAGCGCATGACCCAACAAATTGCTGAGGCCGTGCAAGACGTGGTCGACCCCCTCGGTGTGGGCGTCGTGGTCGATGCAGCTCACTTCTGCATGATGATGCGGGGTGTGCAAAAGCAAAACTCATCAACGATGACCTCTTGCTTGCTGGGTGCATTCCGCAGCAACCCTGCCACGCGTAGCGAGTTTCTAGGCCTCATCCGAGACCTTAGATCCTAGTCAAAAAGTGTTTCCATCAGGAAACCGCCGCACCGAAAGAGTCCCTACTTAGATCCTTTCTTATCAAGCTTGGAAGGCGCCGGAACCTTGCCGGCCGCACCCTTAGCAGCCTGCTTCTTAGCCTTCACATCGGGCTTAACCGCCTGGGGCTTGACCTGCTTGGCCTTCACTCCAGGCTTGCGGCTATCAGGCTTCAATTGGCCTTTAGAGCCAGATTTCGGCAGTYTCTCAACTTTCGACCTCTGGGAAGCAGCACGTTTCTTGGCTTCGATATCCTTGAGGCGCTGAACCTTAGCCGCTTGATCTTTTGCGGCCTGCTCCTTGGCTTGCTGCTCAATCAAGCGCGCCCTGGCATCCTTGATGCGCTGCGTGTCGTGGGCAAGTTTATCAGCCGCTGCTTTGGCAATAGCTGCCTTCTTGCGGGCGACCTCATCGGAGTTGGCTTTCGTGGGCTTGGACTGGACAGACTTCACCTTGCCGGCCACCTTCCCTTTAATCTTGGTCGCCCTGCGCTGGCCAGCATCGACCACGGACGGCTCCTCCTGGATCAAACCACCGCTCTCCTGCCAGCCGATGGCATCTTTAGCGCGCTGCTCGAAGAGGAGGTACATGCTGCGGCCTTCATCGACGCTCAGCTCCTTAGATTGGACCAACGCACCAATACGGGTGCGAGCGTTGTTCAGTGCGGTACGCCACTCTACAAAGTTAGCTGCTGCGTCCTTGCCCGGAGTAGGCAACGTCAGGACATGGATCATGTCATTGGCATCGGAGGCGTTCAATTTCCCCTGCGACTGCAGGTCCTTCACAAAGCGTTTGCCGACRGCTTCYGCCTGAAGGCTCTCGCGGTTCTTCTGGACCACCTCGGACTTCACAGGAGCGGCCTTTATAACTACGGGCTC
>JAESRM010000051.1 GCA_016764635.1 Planctomycetota bacterium | reverse complement strand
CCAACCTTGAGTGTTGATGTGGGGCCTAAGGCTGTGGCGCGCACGATGTCCACGGCTTTGAGGACTTCGTCGACGGGCCCATCGATCCCCGGCAAGACCCGCAGCAACAGCTGACGTACAACGCCTGCGCTGGATTCGTCGGCGACGGTCTTGAGCAGCTCACCCAGAGCTTTGCTATCCCTGTAATCAGGCCAGGCTAGAACTTGCTGTCCTTTCTCTCCCTGACCCTCCACGGGCAAGTGCAGTTGTTCCTTTGTTCTTGCGCCCGGAGCCAAATCCTTCAAGCCACTGATATCCCCGTATTCGGTTCCAACAGGAAGGCCCCACTTGGCCGCAAATCGCGTCCAGTTCCGATTTAGAAGGCTTCCGTGCGTCTTGGACTTGGCCACTCCCTGGTAGGCCTCGTGACGTACAAAAACGTCCAGGGTGATGCGGTTGTTGAAGCCCGCAAGGTGCGAGCGAAGGCTGAAATCGTCGTCTTCAAACCCCCAAGGTGAGAAGCACTCATCGAACCCTCCAATGGTTTCGATCACCTCGCGGCGCACCATCAAAAGGAAAGACGTCAAGAAGGCTTGCGGTCTGAATTGTCGCTCATGCTGCTCGGCGCGGCTGTCCGCGAAGACTTGCAGCGCCGCGGACGAATCCCCCCCTGCATACTCAATCTGCTGCCCGTGAGCCGCACGATCTGAAAGGCAACTGACGCAACCCGAGTACTTGTCTATCGCCCCATGGAAGAGCATGCGCCCAAGCCAACCGGGCGTGACCATGACGTCGTTGTCCATGAACACCAGTTGTTCGCCGCGCGAGGCCGCAATGCCCTGGTTACGAGCTGCTGGAGCCCCAAGGTTGGCCGAATTGCGGATCAAATGAACGTCATCCTGTTCTGCGAGATACTGCGCTGTTCCATCCGTCGAGCCGTTGTCCACAAAGATCAGCTCGCTGGGGTGCACCGCTTCGGTCGCGGACCGCAGGGCCTCTAGGCAGCGGCGTGTTTGATCGATGGCGTTGTACGAAACCACCACAATCGAGGTCAATTCCCCCTGGGGGGGACCCGCGATCATGACCCGCTCAGGGTCGTGATCATAAAGCTCCATCAGCACGCCCCGACTGAACGGAACATAGAACAGACTACGGACCAAACCCTCTATCTGAGCCCTATTGTCCGTATCAAGGCGTTCTCCCCATTGGGCTTGATCCAATGACTCCAGACTCCCAAGAAGTCTTTGGGAAGCACCGTAGTAAGCTTCAAAGGTGGTTTGGAGCACCTGACGCTGCTCCGCGTCAAAGTCCTTGCCGGGAGCGCACCACAACACCGAAGGATCGTCGTGCTTCTTGTACATGCGCGCCAAATAGCGGCCTAGCCACACACCGCGCTTATAAAAACCTGACGGAGTCAAGGCGTGATCGTGCTCACAACGGGCATCTTCGCGGTACAAGACTCGGTAGCCAACCTTCTGCAATCGATAGCCAAGCTCCACGTCCTCGACGATGGCTTTGTCGAACAGCTCCTCGTCAAACCCGCCTACAGCGATCAATGCTTCGGTCTTGATACTCAAGTTGCAGGTCCAGAAAGTACTCCAATTGAAATAGTTGTCGTGCTCCAGGACCGGGTAGTTGAACAAGAGATCCGAATCTGCCAATACCTGGGTAAAGGGCGATTTCAAGGAAGACTCGTTGAAAGTGAAAGTGCCTAAAACCGCCACCTTCCCGGTCAATCCCGCATGTATCTCCAGGTGCCTTTCGAGCAGGTCCTCAGCCGGTACCGAATCGTCGTTCAGTATTAGCGTCAAAGGCGCCTGGCAAMGTTCGATACCCGCATTGCGCGCCGCCGCCGGGCCCGCGTTTGCCTGCCGAATGAGTGTGATCGCAAAGGGATACAGCCCTTCATCGACCTCAACGACCGTAGGTGAACCATCGTCCACCAAAACCAACTCAAAGCGCTCCGCTGCCAACGTTTGAGCGGAAAGACATCTGAGCAGCTGCCTGACCAAATCCGGCCGGTCATAGGTCGGTACAAGTACAGACAGCAGCGGATTTCCAGAGGGGGGAGCGGTCATGACCCCTGGATATCGACGACTTCACAGATATGCCCAATGTGCCCAGCCAAGACCTATGCAATGCTGGGAAAATTCCGGGTCGACCTAAATGTGGTGCGTCCGAGCTCTCCTCGATGCCTTCCAGCCGGAGTTACGCCGAGAAGTCGCAGGTCGGCGAATCCGGCTCGTCATCAGACAGGGCCGTAATCGTCTTGAGCCCCTTTTGGCTCTGGGCCAGCATGGCCAGCACGTGCTCTCTGTCGTTCTGAACAGTGCTAAAGAGCAATGCGTTGAGCTTGAGAAGCTCCTGTAGACGCTCGCGCAAGACGTTTTCCGACCCCTCATCCACCTTACCTTTAAGCTCCGAAAGGTCGCCAAGGATTTCGAACGCTTCCTGCACATCCGAAAAACTGCGCCCGACCTTGGGGTCGTGCGGCGCTGAAGCTTCAAATTCCTCTAGGCACTCGCGCAAACCTACGCGGGCCTTATCGAGGGCTTCAAAGATCTCCTTTTCGTTCACGCAGCCCTTCCGGATTGGACTTCCACATTGCGCCACGCATCCAGGAGCAACTCCAAAACATGCTTGATGTTGCCGAGCGGTTCCTTGCTGCGTTCGACTTGGGCACGACTGAGCTCATCCTCGCAGAACAAGTACAAACGCTCCAGGTTGCGGGGCACTTCGTCATCGTTACCCGTGCCGTAGTCCAGAGCCAAGCGTAGCTCGACGACAATGTCATCCACATTGCCAAGCAGGGCAGTGAACTCCGAACTGGAATTGATCTGCTCGACCTGATTGGCTTGACCTAGGTATCGCAAAGCACCTTGATACAACAGACGAATGATCTGGATCGGGGGTGCGTTCTCGATGGTTGCGGCCAGGTAGGCCTGGCTTGCTTCTTGCTTATTCATGATGTTTGGAGGGTTAGCCGAGCGCAGCTGTGAGGGCCATGCCTTGGGCGTTGAGACCACCCATGAGTGATTCTAGACGAGCGTAGCGCATTACCAGGTCCTCGCGAAAAGCCACCAAAGCCGTCTCTTTGGCCTGAATTCGGTTTCCGATGCGTTTGATCTTGTCCTCGAAAGTGGACTTGCGAAGATCGAAGATACCTTGCACGTTAATGCCCGAGTCGCCGTCATCAAGACGCCCAACAAGTTGATCGATGTTGCGAACAAGGGTGTTCAATAGGCCGCTGTCCTCGGTCGTGTCCACGAAATATTCGGCTGTGTTGCCCACCGCGTTAGGATCCCGTATGAAACCATCCGTATCCACAAACAGATCTGCGAGCAGGCCTATATCCTCGGAAATCTTGGCGTCGAACTTGGTGTTGTCCAGGGTCAATTTGCCGTCACTGTCTTGGGTGATGCCGACAAGCGAGAGGGTGGAATATCCGTTCACATCCGATATCACATCAGCGATAGGAATGTTGAAAAGGGAGTTTGTCAGGGTCTGCTTGACCGTACGCAGGCTGGTGTCCCCAAACAGGGCGCCCACCTCGGGGTCTTCGTCATCGTTTGCCGCCGGGACAAAGGTGTTCTGCTCGCCGATGAACGAAATCACGTCGTTGTAGGCTGAAAGGAACTCGTTCATGCTGTCCCGCATGGCCTCCTTATCAGGCTCAACGCCGAACGTGGAGGCTCCCAAGCCAACCAAGTCGATGTTCACGCCGTCGATCACATCGCTGAAGTCATTGCTGGAACGCTCAATGGCCAAGCCATCGATCGTGGCCAAAGCATTGTTGCCCACCGTGATGTTGCTGGCGCTGGTGGCATCCCCGTTCGCATCGGGTGCAGTGCCATCGATGTTCAAACCATCGATGGTAGTCGATATTCCGAAGATGCGTCCTTCTTCTCCGCTGGCCTTGGAAGCCATCACCAACTGGAACGATGGATTGGATTCGGTTCCAGTGTTGACGACTGATGCGGTGACCTCGTCGCCCGCTGCGGTGTTGATCTGGGAGGCAATCTCGATCAGGCTCGAATCATCCGCATTGACCGTGATGTCATAAACGGTAGTTCCCACGGTGAAAGAAACGCTCTGGCCATCGACTGTGGCCAAGTCTGCAGTCGAGTCGACCACGCCGTCAAAGGCCCAGCGGTCTATGCTCGCAAGCCTTTGGACATCCAGGCTATGGCTTCCCTGCAGCGCGCTCTCGCCTGCAGAGACCGTGGCGACATTCTCGTCCCCGCCAGTGATTGCCAAGTTCAGGAAGCCCGCGAGGCTGCCTAGCTCCTCTGCCTTGTCCTGAAGCTGGGTGACCAGATTCTTAAAAATGCCAAGTTTGTCAACCTTGTCCTGGGTGATGTCTCGATCGATCTCCAACTGCTGAATGGGGAGCCGCTCGAGAGCTACAAGCTGGGCGACGATGGCTTGGGTATCCAAGCCACTGCCCAACCCACCGATGCTAATTCCTGTTCCGTTTACCATGATTTACGTCCTGTTCGCCGTACTTCTGTTATCGGCATTCGCCCGCAAGCCTTTATCTCCAATCTCTCAACTCGGGCCCCTTTCCCTTCAGTCCGGGAATAGGGAATGGCTTTCCAACTGTCGCTTGACACGGGCCTGGCCGTTAAACGAAAGAAGGCTCCGCGAGAGCGGAGCCTTCTTTCATACGTTCGGGGGTGGATTCACCCCCCACTACTAGCCGAGGAGGCTGAGTGCCAGCTGGGGCTGGGAGTTGGCCTGCGACAAGATCGAGGTAGCAGCTTGCTGCAGGATCGAGTTGCGGGTCATATCGGCCGTTTCAAAGGCGATGTCCACGTCGCGGATACGACTTTCAGCACCGGATAGGTTCTCACGCACGGTGGCGATGGAACGAATCGAGGACTGCAAGCGGTTTTGCGACGCACCATGTGCACCACGGATGGTGTTGATGGAACCGATAGCCGTGTCCAGCTTGTCGAGAGCCGCAACAGCGTTTGTGGCATCGTCCACATCAAGAGCGTTGATGCCCAATGCCGTAGCATCAGTATTGTCAGTCATGTCGAGCGCGATAACCTCTCCCGAGTTGAGTCCCACCTGAATGTTCACTGAACCAGCAGTGCCATCAAGAATGTTAACCCCGTTGAAGGATGTTTCATCCGCAATGCGAGTGATCTCATCTTCGAGAGCGAGCACCTCGGCCTGGATAGTAGCACGGTCTGCTGAGGCTAGCGTACCGTTAGAGGACTGCATGGCTAGCTCGCGCATACGGCCCAGAATGTTGCCCACTTCGCCCAACGCGCCTTCGGCGGTTTGGCTCATGGAGAGACCATCATTTGCGTTGCGTCCGGCAACGCCGAACGAACGAATTTGAGAGCGCATTTTCTCGGAGATACCGAGGCCTGCTGCATCATCTGATGCGCTTGCAATGCGCAAACCCGATGACAAGCGGGCGAAGTTGCCTTGAAGGCGGTTGGTCACGTTGGCTAGGTTGCGCTGGGCACCCATCGACGCGATGTTGGTATTGACACGAAGTCCCATTGAGTCTTTTTCCTTGGATGGAGTAGAACTGACACGGACAAGAAACCTGAAAAACTTAGATCCTCCACGATCCTTCAATGAACCCTTTCACCCTGTCCGCACAGGTGTGGATGGCCCACTGAAGATAAGTATTTTCAGATGGTCTTATCTCGACGCGTTGCCTCTGGGGAAGTGGGCGGCATCGAGAGTTGTATTGTTTGGAAAGAGCAGCCTAGCGAGCGCGGAGAGATGGGGAGGACCGCCGTAACGACGGCCCCCCCCCTCAGCGATCGGCACTAGAGGCCGTTTTCGGTGCTTAGCCCTGTAGCAGGGATAGCGCGATCTGGGGTTGCGTGTTCGCCTGTTGAAGGATCGAACTCGCGGCTTGCTGCATGATGGAGTTACGTGTCAGGTCGGCGGACTCGGAAGCGATGTCCACGTCGCGGATACGACTCTCTGCTGCGGAGAGGTTTTCCCGGGCGTTCAAGATGCTTCGCAAAGTACTTTGCATCCTGTTTTGTTGCGCGCCCAAGTTGCCTCGGCTGGTGTTGGTGAAAGTGATTGCCGTGTCGAGACGAGCCAAGGCCGCAGTGGCGTTGGTCACATCTGTGACGTCGAGGCTGTCGATGTTGAGGCCAGCCGCGTTGTTGACACTCATGTCGCCAAGGCTGATGTCGATGACCTCACCGGAGTTCAAGCCAATCTGCATGGTGACGGTAGCGTTCGTGCCGTCCAGCAGGTTGATATCGTTGAACTGCGTTTGTCCTGAAATCCGGTCGATCTCATCGGTCATCGCTTTGAATTCCGAGTTGATGGTGACGCGGTCCTCGCTGGAGAGCGTGCCGTTGCTTGACTGCATGGCGAGCTCGCGCATCCGGCCCAGGATGTTGCTGACTTCGCCAAGGGCGCCTTCAGCGGTTTGGGCCAGCGAAATGCCGTCTTGGGCGTTTCGGGAGGCCACCGTGAAGGAGCGGATCTGAGACCGCATCTTCTCGGAGATGGCSARGCCCGCTGCGTCGTCGGCRGCGGAKGCGATGCGCAAGCCWGAGGCYAGGCGGGCGTAGTTCCCTTGCAAGCGGTTGGTCACTTGTGACATGTGCCGCTGGGCTGTAAGGGATGCGATGTTGGTGTTGACTCTAAGGCCCATTGTGGTTCCTCGTTAGTTTCTAGTTTTGTTGCTGAGTTGAGTGGCGATTGCTCGCTGCTCGTTGTGTCGAASMGGTCGAAACCTKCTCGGTACGAATGAGTTCTCGGTGGGGTAGCCGGTTTGTTGAGCSCMTGMCSGWKSTTTTGTSGCAGCGATCWAAGAACAGTCTCCGGGCGAGGCGAAAGCGCCTCAGGCCGGGGCAGAACCCCGCCAAACCTCGAAATAAGTTCCCGATTCCAGGGTCTCGCGCTTCACCGCCCTCTCCACAAAATTCTCCCTGGAGTCCAGTGCCCGCCAGTGAATACACTTCGCCCATGGCAGCTTTGGTCCTCATCGCCGACGACGAGTCCGGCGTTCGATTCGGWTTGGTGGCCCTGTGCATGCAGGCGGGCTACCGRACCATCGAAGCCGCCAGCGGTCGGGAGGTSCTGGAGCAGGTYGCYACCCACCAGCCCGACCTGGTCTTGCTCGACCTTAATATGCCCGAGGGCTCCGGCCTGGATATCCTGCCCCAGCTGGTCGAACCCGAGGACGCCCCCTCCGTGGTCATCCTGACCGGCTACGCTGACGTGCGTACTGCCGTGCAAGCCATGCGCCTGGGCGCCGACAACCTTATAGAGAAGCCCGTCTCCAGCGACGATCTGCGCGAGGTCATCGACCGCATCCTGGTGGGCCGCTGCCTCAAAGACGAGCGCGACCTCCTATTAAGGGAAGTCTCCGAACTACGCCCCAGCGAGGTTGTGGGCCATTCCCCAGCCATGCGGCGCGTCTTTGAGCACGTGGAGCGCCTGGCCAAGGCCCCCAGCACCACCGTCCTGATCACCGGCGAGTCCGGGGTAGGCAAGGAATTGATCGCCCGGGCCGTGCATGACCGCTCAGACCGGGCAGAACAGCCTTTTGTGGCCATCAATTGCGCCTCCCTGGCCGAAAACCTGCTCGAGGCAGAGCTTTTCGGCTACGAACCGGGCGCTTTTACCGGCGGCAAGCCCAAGGGGCACAAGGGCCTGATCGCCAGCGCGGGCCATGGAACCGTCTTCCTAGACGAGATCGGCGAGCTGGCTGCCCCCTTGCAGGCCAAACTGCTGCGCCTGCTGCAGGAGCGCACCTACCGCCGGGTGGGCGGAAACAGTGACCAGATCATGCAGGCCCGCATCGTGGCCGCCACCAACCGGGACCTGATCGCCATGGCGGACGATGGCAGCTTCCGCGAGGACCTCTACTACCGCCTCAACGTGCTTTCCATCGTGGTTCCGCCCCTGCGCGAGCGCCCCGAAGACATCGCGCTCCTGGCCGTGCACTTCCTGGCCTCCTTCGGCGAACAGCTAGGCCGCACCTTCTCCGGCTTCACAGAAGCCGCCATGGACCGTCTAAGGGCCTACAACTGGCCCGGCAACGTGCGCGAACTCCGCAATACAGTCGAAAGAGCCGCCCTGTTCTCCACCGGC
>JAESRM010000050.1 GCA_016764635.1 Planctomycetota bacterium | reverse complement strand
CCAGGATGTGGTCACCTTGATCAAGGCAGGCCTCGACGAGCAAATTGCGTTGAGCGCCATGACTTTGGAGCCCGCAAGGCTGCTCGGCATGGGTGAAACCCACGGAAGCTTGGAAGTCGGCAAAGTGGCCGACCTCCTCATTCTAAGTGGCAGGCCCTTCGAACCGGCTTCCGACATCGACGCGGTTATGGTCGACGGCAAATTCGTGCATGGCGAGGAAGGACTATGAAAACGACCATTACCAAAAGCTGGATCTACGCGGCACTAATCTTGGGCCTCGGGTTCTCGACTCTCTCCACAGCGACCGCTGCTTCCGTCGGATTCCGAGGGGACGAGCCCAAGGCGGAATCCAAAAAGGATGACGACAAGAAGAAGGACAAAGAAGACGACGACGAGGCTGAGGAGGAAGAAGAGGACAAGACTCGCTGGCATGCCATCGTGGGTGGAGACATCTACACGGGCACGGGCGCCGTTCTAAAGAACGCCACTCTGCTCTCCAAGGATGGCGTAATCGTCGAACTCGGCTACGACGTTTGGATTCCTGAGGAGGCTGAGGTCTTGGATGCCACAGGCTTCCGGGTGTATCCCGGAGTCGTCGCCATTGCATCCACCGGGCTTTTCGGCGGTGGAAGTGATTTGGCCAACTCGGTCGATCCCTACTCCCAGGGCATGATGCTCGGTCTTGCTAGCGGCATCACAAGTGCCGTTCAGGGATCTGAAATCGCCAAGCTCAAGCGCGGCTTTATCGATGACCTGGTCATGGGATCCAACTTCTTCCAAACCATGCGCTATCGCTCTTCGACGCCTTCGGGCAAGAAGGAGCTGCGCAAGAAACTCGATGAGGCCTCCGCATACTTGCGGACCCTGCGTGCCTGGCGCGCGGATCGCAGCAAAGATAAGGGCAAGGAACCTAAGGCGTCCGGCATCGATCTTGGATTGGTCTCGGTACTGGCTGGCGAGAAGAAGGCCCTGTTCCGCGAGGACAGCCGCTCTGGCTTGCTCGACATTGCTCGCCTTTCGGTCCGTTATGGTTTCCGCCCAGTGATCCAGGGTGGCCGTGAGGCTTGGACCGTCGCAGACGAATTGGGCCGTGCTGGGGCGACCGTGATCCTCACTCCCCGAGATCGTCGCGCAAAAGATCAAACCCTTGTCCGCGAAGGCGGTACGAGCATCGAAAACGCCAAGATTCTGCATGCTAGCGGCGTGCAGGTCGCAATTCGATCCATCGGAACGGGCAACAGCACCATGAGCGGCATCGCCGGTCGTGACGTGATTCACTTGCCGATTTCCGCATCATTCGCCATGCGCGGTGGGCTTTCCGAGCAGGCAGCTCTGGCTGCGATCACCATCGTGCCCGCCCGCTTGACCGGCGTGGACCACCGCATCGGATCTTTGGAAGTGGGTAAGGATGCCGACTGCATCATCACCGACGGCAACATYCTGAACTATGCGACGTTCGTGCAATGGGCCGTTGTAGACGGCGCCATGGTCTACGACAAGCAAGCTGAGATGTACTACGCGCACATTCGGCCGCGCCCCGAAGCCCAATTGGCCCCCGAGGCCAAGGTCGATGCGGGTGAAGAGGTCGAGGAGGTTGAGGAGGAAGGCGACGCCGGTGAAGGTGAGCCTGAAGCTGAAGAGTCCGAAGAAGGCGAAGAGCCCGAGGTCAAAGAGTCCAAAGAAGGCGAAGAGCCTGAAAAGGAAGAGGCCTCTGAGGACAAGAAAGATCAGCCTAAGGAAGACTGATCCTTCACTCATAGCGTTTTGTGCACGAGACAGGCTCCTCTGGGCCTGTCTCGCGCTATAATTCGGTTCTGCCACCGACCTGCATTACATGGTTCTCCGACACATCATGAGAACCTTGGGCGACAGCCCAAGGACCACGCGCAACCTCAGCCTTGAAGAGGCTTGCCGCGCCTTTGCTTCCATCCTGAGAGGGGAGGAGACAGACATCCTCGTAGCGGCCTTTTTGACCACCCTGCGCTGGAAAGGCGTGACGGAAGAAGAGCTGGCCGGTTTCGCCCTGGCCGCGCGCGCCCAAGCGGACATTCCTTGTATGGGTGTTCCGGACTTGCTTTGCGTGAGCGCCGCACTCGACGGGCAAGTGAATTACCCGCCTCTAGATGCGGCCGCTGGAATGATCGCGGCAGGTGCAGGGCAAAAAGTCCTGCTGCTCTCCGACACGGGCACCCCGCCGCGCCGCGGATTGACCGCCGCTCATATCTTGAGCGAACTGGGAGCCTCCATGACTTGGGATCCCAGGGAAGCAGAGACCTGGATCGAGAATGTGGGCTTCGCCGTACTGTCCGTCTCGGGCGTCTTGCCGGCGTTGGTTCCCTTGCGTCGAGTGCGGGGCSAAATGCTGCTGCGCTCGCCCCTGGCCACCGTCGAAAAACTATTGGCACCGCCGACGGCGTGTGTCTTGCTTGGAGCTCAGCACGGGCCCGTCCTTGGCGCGGCCATTGAGGTTGTGAAGCGCTTACAGCACCCCGGCGGCATCGTGCTCCAGGGCGAGGGCGGCGGAGTCATCCCGTATGTTCGCCGACGAACCAAGGGCATCGAATTGAGCGAAGGCTTCCTGGCCAGGTTGACCGTGGAGCCCGCCGATTTCGGTCTGAAGTGCACCCAGGAACCCGAGTTGCCCATTTACGGCCCGCCCGACGAAGGCCAAGGCCCGGAGGACAATGWGTCCCTGGTGCGTGCCGCCGGAATGGAAACCCAAGCAGTGCTTGCCGGTGAGCGGGGACCGGGCCGCAACGCGGCCTTGCTCGGAGCCGGGCTGATGCTTAAGGCCACCCGCAAAGCGATGACGCTGGCGGATGGTATTTCCATGGCGACCGAATCCCTGGACAGTGGCGCAGCTTCTGCAGTGCTCGCCCGTCTGCGCGAAGTCAGCAGCCCCTAACGAAAACCCGCGTAGGCCCGGACCTCATCGCTGGGCAATGCACCCCATGTGCCCAAAACCCATAGATTCCAGCAGTCAGCTTGTCGCGGTGGACTTGGGATCGAACTCATTCCATTTGATTGTTGCCGAGCAGCGTCAAGGTGAGTTGGTGTTGCTGGACCGCATTCGCGAGCGCGTTGGATTGGCGGAAGGGCTGCATTCCGACGGTACCCTCGATGAAGCGATCGCGGAGCGCGCCCTGCAATGTTTGCGCCGCTTCGGAGAGCGTTTGGTGGGTATTCCCGCCCACCGAATACGTTGCGTAGGGACCGCAGTCTTTCGGGATGTGAGGGATGGAAGGGCCTTCCTTGCGCGCGCCGAAGAAATGCTCGGCCATGAAATCGAGACCCTGCCCGGTAAGGAGGAAGCGCGCCTCATTTACTTGGGGGTTGCCCATAGCCTCGGGGACGATAGCGAAGGGAGGTTGGTGATCGACATTGGGGGAGGCAGCACCGAGATCATCCTCGGCAGCCAGTTTGAATCAAAGGTCGGCGACAGTTTGCCGATCGGTTGCGTGTATCAATCGGCCCGCTTCTTCGACCACGGGCCCCTCACGAGCAAGGCTTTTCGCAAGGCCATCCTTTCGGCCAGGCTTGAAATCGCACCGGTCGCGCAAGCCTTGGCCAAGAGTCATTGGAAGCAATGCATCGGGGCTTCGGGCACGGTGACCGCAGTGGCCGAAGTWTTGCGCCAGGACTATGACGGTGATGGCACGATCACGGCTTCAGGTTTGGATACGGTGATCCATGATCTCTGCGAGGCGGGCAGCGTCGAAGCTTTGCAGCTATCGGGGTTGCGCGAGGATCGTATCGGGGTGGTTGCCGGAGGGTTGTCGATTTTGCGTGCGCTTTTCCACGAACTCGAAATCGATGTTATGGGAACCACCAAGGGCGCTTTGCGTGAAGGTTTGCTCTATGACCTGGTGGGGCGCTTGCAGCACGAGGATGTCAGGCACCGATCCGTTTCCGCTCTGGCCGAGCGTTTCTCCGTAGATGAAGCCCATGCCGAATGCGTACGGAAAACAGCGGACACCCTATTCGATCAGCTGTGCAAACCGTGGAACCTGAAACGCAGGCACAAGCGCCTTTTGGATTGGGCGGTGGACCTGTCAGAGGTGGGCATGGCGGTTTCCTATTCGCGTTACCACCACCATGGAGCCTACTTAGTGGCCCATTCAGACCTACCGGGCTTTTCCAGTGAGCGCCGCAGCTTGCTCGCTGAACTCGTGCGCTACCACCGTCGCCGTACACGTTCGGAGGCGTTTGAATCGCTCGAKMRGWCYKMTCGAGNNATNCRMAYGCNTCCNNGWWSSWRTRMKSYKRCGGTKGNNGCGCACCGCCTTAATCGAGCCCGGTCCGGACAGGAGCCTCCCATCGGCCAAGTGACCGGTGATGAGGGGCACATTCGTATTCAATTCCCGGCGGGGTGGCTCGATGAAAGAGCCTTGGTCCAGGAAGACCTGGCGCAAGAGGCTCGCCATCTACTGGTTTGGAAAATCGGCTTGGAGTTTGCCTGAGCCCCGTTTGCTATCGGTGATTCCGGATAGCTTCCCGCAACCCCAAGTTAGGCCCAGCGTAGGTCGCAGTGGAAGAGTGAGTCGCCGACGATGGGGCTCAAGCGGCCCTGGCTCGGCACGGTGAAACGCAGGCCACGACCATCGATAGCCTGATGAAACAATTCCAACTCTTCCTGACTTGTGGTGATCAGGGAGGGGATGTGGACCCAGGAGAGCGCGGTGATGACCAGTTTTTCTGCGCGCTCGGTCTCTTTGGTCAAGTTGCCGCCACCAATTGCGTGGTGGGTGTCTTGACGCTTGTACAAGCGGTCGTGCAGGGCAGGGAACGAATCGGGATCGGTGACCACGCTGGCAAACCAAAGGTGGCTGCAGGTGGTTTCTTGAGAGTGAAGCAGCGGTTGCGTGACGAACTTGGGGAGCGTGACCTTGTACTCTTTGGATAGGCCCGTCCAGACACGGTTGATTTCATCGGGCTCGACTCCGGGCAGGGTCACCGCGGAGACTTTGCGTCCAAGAACCAAGGTTTCGAAGAGCATCATCACCAACTCGGCGACACCCGGTCCCACGTAGAGGCTGTTCGGGCTTTCGAAGTTGGCAAGTTTGGCTTCCATATCGGAAGCGATATGCAGACCCGCATCTTGAATGGCTTCGACCGCTTCGTCAGTGAAGAAGTTCTCGCCGCCTTCAAAGCAATACTCAGACCCCAACTTGTGCCAATCGATACGGGCGTAAGTGTCCTGGAGAATGGCTGCGAACTTCTGGAGATTTTGAGCGGACATGGGGATGGTTCAGCTGGAGATGAGGTCGACTTCAACCACCAGAATTTCACCATCCTCGACCTGCACGGTTTGCGGGGGGATGGGCTGGTAGCCTTCCAAGGCCGGAAAGCGAATCGAGTAGCGGCCCGGGCTGGACAGGTTGTACTGGTGTCCGGTTTTGGAGTCGAGGGCTCCAAGCACTTTTCCGTGCCCAGATTCGGACAAGATGTGCACATTGCCCTTCCAGGCGATGGTTTGGCCGGAGTGGCGCAAGTTGAGGCGAATCCCGGTGGCCCGGTGGATGGACCAGGTGACCTGTTGATCACCGGCACCGTCGACGACGAGTTCAGCCATATCGAAGCGCGGATCCGCCAGCCGGATGCGCAGGGGCGCGTCGGGCCCATAGATCGAAAAAGCGGTTTCATCGCCGATTTGAGAGATGAAGCGGCGCTCGCTGCGGAACGGGGCGGTGTCCCTGATCTTCTTGCGAATGGCCTCGGGCTCCATGGCCGACCAAGTCAGAGACTCCGGGTGAATAGGGTTTCCGGTTCGGTCGTCCACGGTGCTCACCCGCACGGTGCGGGGGGCGGGAAGTTCCAGGTGCATGCGCATGTTGCCCGCGCCGTGGATTTCCCGGTACACCGAAAAGGATGTGTGTTCAAAACTCAGGTTGTAGGCACCCGGCGCCACTTCAGGAAGACTCCATTGGTAGACATCCGCGTAGCCAGCCATGGGTGTCATCGAGCTTCCGGGAATTCGAAATGAGCGCCCCCAATTTCCGTAAGGATCCAATCGGTCCAGCTTGAGAACCAGCTGGTCCATGCGTCCCCACTGACTGGGGATGTGAACCGTACCGCCGGCGGGCACGGGCTGGAATACGGGTTCGGCCGATAGTGAGAGTTGGAGCGATGTGGTTTGAGCCGCCTGGATTTCGATCTCGGAGGAGCCGTAGACGGGCATGTTCCAAGGGCGGATGGGATCTTCTGAGGAAACGGAGTAGCGTCCAACGGGAAGCCCGACGACCTGTACTTTGGCACCGTAGCGCTTCAATTCGTGCACCAAGGGGTGCGTGTCAGGCGCAGGGTCCAGGTCTCGAATTCGAAGCACCTTGCCCCGGCCGGGCCCTGCTTGTGAAATGTCTATTTCCAAGCTGCCGCCTTCGGGCAGCAGCAAGGTTTGAACTCCGCCAAGGTGGGGATCGGGGGTGATCTGCGTCCATGAATGACCCGGGSCATNNWSGWASYRCKTSKRGSTTTNMGRRMRAGTNAATKTNGGRRMGWRAYRKGSKRSWMYWSRSYGSWKWMGMTYTGATNGSSKCTTGCTGTCGCTGGGGCCAGGCACGGAGAGTCGAGCGAACTTGCGTAGGCTGCGCATCACCGAAATGTTCTTGAGCTGAGTTTTGCCATCCGCACCGTAGACCCAAAGATCGAAGTCCAAAGGGATCTGAACGATCACATGCAAAGTTCCAGTGTCGGGTGCGCTGATCCAGAGACCACGACCGACGGGGTATCCATTGCCGGCGCTGGTGCGCGTCGCGAGCACTTGAAACTCGCTATCCAGAGGCAGGTCAACCGAGAAGTGACCGGCCTCTACCCGACCTTCTACGCTGATCGTAGATTGGTTCTTTCGCCGAACCCGGAACACGATGGATCCGTCCCCGCTGTCCTCCGAAAGACCGTCAGGAAGGAGAACTTTGACCGTTCCAGATAGCTTTTCAGCGCTGGCCGGTGAGGTCAGGCCGATGAATGTCACGGCCACGATAAAGAGCAGGGTTCGTAGCTGATGCATGACGAGGGCCCCCCCGGGCGGGTGGGTCAATCCTTGTGGGTTTCGTAGAGGATGGCGATGGTTTCAGGATCGCCAATGATGAGGAGGCGATCTCCGTCCGAAAGCATGGTGGAGCCGCGCGGAACCATGGTCTCGCGTCCACGTTGGATCGCAGCCACTAGGCACCCGTCGGGCAAAGCCAACTCACGTAAGGACTGACCGGACCATTCATGGGCGGTGCTGCCAGGCTTGAGTTCCACCGAGATGTAACGTTCATTGCGCAGGAAGATCTCGCGCAGCTGCACCTCGGAAGTGGCGTCTAGCCAGGAAGCTTCGAAGTCGTCATGGTCGATGCGAGTGGCGATGTGAGCCAACAAGCGCAGGTGCTTGCTGGGATCGTCCTCGGGGCTGACCAGGAAGAAGACGGCGTGCACGGGGGCGCTCAGCGTCGTCTTGCCGAACACGTCGCCGGCGAGAATGTTGAGCTTCGTGCGGCAGCGCACCAACACCAGATAGGGTCGGTCGATGTGCTCGAGGCGCATGTGAGGCAGGGCAACGCCCTTGGCCACGGGTGTGGCGCCGGTCAATGTGCCTTCGGTGAAACCCTTGACGAAGAGTTCTTCGYCGCGGCCYGTGGCGCGMGCMAGTTTTGTTGCAGCGCGTTCTACGATGCTGCCAAAGGTGTCGCCGCTGGCGCTTTCGATGAAGGAAGCACCGAGCACCACCTCGTTGAAGGAATCGTCGTCCCGCAGGCCTTTCTCTTTGAGAATCGAGCGCAGCTCCACATCTAGCTCCTCGTGTTTTTGCTCGCCAAGGCGGGCAAAAACGTGGAAGAGCGCGCCCCTAYGATCGACTCGCCCGTGGGCGTACGTCAGGTACCAGGCGATTCCAGCGCCGATCAAAGCCAGGCTGAAGAAAGTGGACATGGCGCCCATTTGCGCGATCAGTCCGAAGGGTGCCAGCACGCCGAAGATAGGCATGGCGGGATACCACGGGACCCGGTAGCCCGGATCGTAGGACTTGAGTCCGCTCTCACGCATGACGATGACCGCCAGGCAAAGGGCCGAGAACATCAGGAGCTGGAAGGTACTCGCG